>CAUVFG010000005.1:0-27060 GCA_963551125.1 uncultured Selenomonas sp.
ACTATATCATCCACACGGACGGCTCGTGTCTCCGTAATCCCGGCGGCGCGGGCGGCTGGGCTGCTGTCATTGAGACGGTCGCAACGGGCGAGGTCAGAGAGTGCAGCGGTGGCGACCCTGAGACGACGAACAACCGCATGGAGCTGACGGCGGCACTTGAGGCGCTGTCTGCCGTGCCGGAGGGCGCACGCGTTGCACTCTATACGGACAGTCAGTATCTCAAGAATGCATTCACGAAGTTCTGGCTGCCCGCGTGGAAAAAGCGCGGGTGGAAGAAGGCGGACGGAGAGCCCGTGCTCAATCAGGATCTTTGGATGCAGCTGGATGCGGCATTTGCCGCGCGTCGCGTGCAGTTTCACTGGGTTAAGGGGCACGCGGGCAATCCGCGCAATGAACGCTGTGACGAGCTCGCGCGGAGCGAGGCGGAGAAGCATACACGATAAAAAGGGAGGAGGGAATCCATGCAGTGCATCTTTGAGGCAGTGGGACGCTTTGTCCTCACACACCTCGCGAACATTGGCCGCATCACCCTCCTCTACGCCGAGACAGCACGTCAGGTCACACAGCGTCTGCGCGTGCGGAGCATTGTCTACCAGATGGCGCATCTCGGCGCGGACTCCCTCCTCATCGTCGGTCTTACGCTCCTTTTCACGGGCATCGTGCTGACCCTCCAGATCGCGCACGAGTTCATCCGCTACGGAGCGCAGAGCACCATCGGTGCGGTCATTGCCATCGGCATCGGGCGCGAGCTTGGCCCCGTCCTTGTCGGTGTCGTCTGCGCGGGACGCGTGGGCGCAGCGATTACGGCGGAGGTCTCCACGATGAAGGTCACGGAGCAGATCGACGCGCTGCGCGTCATGGCGGTCAGCCCCGTGAACTACCTCATCGTGCCGCGTATGCTCGCGTGCATGATCGTTGTGCCCGTCCTCACCGTCTTCGGCGACGTCATCGGCGTTCTCGGCGGCTACCTTACTGCCGTGCATTATTCGGGCATCTCACCCTACACCTTCACGCACTCCATCACACAGTTTGCAGAAATCTACGATATGACGGGCGGACTTATCAAGGCGATCTTCTTCGGCAACGTCATTGCCGTCCTCGGCTGTCACTACGGGCTGAACGCGCCAAACGGTGCGGAGGGCGTCGGCAAGGCAACCATGCAGACCGTCGTCACCTCCATCATTGTCATCTTCATCCTGAACGCCGTCCTGACGTTCTTCTTGTTCTAGGCGGAGGGCGCCATGATACAACTAAAGAATGTGCGCAAGCGATTCGGGGACAAGGAAGCACTCAAGGGGATCAGCCTCACCATCGAAAAAGGCGAGACCATCGCCATCATCGGCGGCTCCGGCTCGGGCAAGTCCACCCTCCTGCGCCTGATGATCGGACTTGATCGCCCGACATCGGGAGAAATCTACATCGGCGGTGACAATATCACGGCCATGACGGAGGATACCCTCGACCGCGTGCGCCTGCGCATGGGCATGGTCTTCCAGTACTCTGCACTCTTTGACTCCATGAGCGTCGGGGAAAACGTCGCCTTCGGGCTGCGGGAACATACGACAAAGAGTGCGGATGAAATTGCGCGCATTGTGGCGGAGAAACTTGCACTCGTGGGACTGCCCGACGCAGCGGCGATGATGCCGCAGGAACTCTCGGGCGGCATGAAAAAGCGCGTGGGTCTCGCGCGTGCGATTGCAACAGATCCCGAGATCATCTTCTACGATGAGCCGAGTTCGGGGCTCGATCCCATCATGACGGCAAAGATCGACGAACTCATCATCAGCATGCAGCGGCAGCTCGCCGTGACCTCCGTCGTTGTCACGCACGACATGGCGAGTGCGAGCCGCATTGCCGACCGCATTGCCATGATTTACGATGGGGAGCTCATCGCCGTGGATACGGCGGAGCGCTTTCAGGATATTGCAGATGAGCGTGTGCAGGCATTTTTCCGTACGCTGCACCATCGAAGGGAGACAGGGGCATGAGTTCAGAGGCAAAGGTCGGAGCGTTCACACTCGGGGGCGTTGCGCTCCTCATCGCTGTCGTCATGTTCTTTGGCGGTCTGCGTCTTGGCGGCAGTCAGGATTATATGCTCTATGCGGGGTTTGACCGTGCAGTCGGACTGAACCCCGAGGCACAGGTACTCCTTGCGGGCGTTCCCATCGGGCAGGTCGAGGAGATCGTCAGCGACGGCACGGGCGTCACCGTCTCCATGCGGATTCAGGACGGTGTGAAGATCCCGCGTGGCTCGTCCATCACCATCGGGCAGCCAGGCATCATGGGGGATAAATTCGTCATCATCACACCCTCGCCCAATGCCGATTTTTACGCGAATGGTGACTACCTCTATGGCGAGAACGAAATGGGCATGGACACGATGTTCACCGAGCTGAACAAGATGATTATACAGGTCGAGGCAATGCTCACGTCGATCAACAACATCGTCGGCGCACCCGGCTTCCAGACCTCGATGGTACAGCTTGTCGTCAACATGGAGCAGATGACGGCGCACCTTGACGGGCTGACCGCGACACTCGAGCAGATGGCGAACGAGAATCGCGGCAACCTGCACGAAATGCTTGCGCATATGAACGCGATGTCGGCGAATCTCACGCAGACCACGGCGAGCGTCGAGCGCATCATGGCGAATCTTGAGACCGTCGGCGCCGATCCTCAGACGGCGGAGAATCTGAAAAAGACCCTTACGAACATCACGGAGACCTCCGAGCGCATGCTGCGGATCGCGGAGGGGATCGAGTCCGTTGCGGCTGACAAGCAGACGCAGGAGGACGCGCGCGCCCTCATCCACAACGCGCGCACGATGTCGGACAAGGCAAGCGGTCTCATGGGACGACTGCAGAACGTCAAGGTCACGCCGAAGGTCGATGCCATGTACAGCGGCAAGGCGGACGACTGGCGCACGAACTTCAACCTCGATGTCGGTGAAGGTAAAGGGATGTACGCGACCTTCGGTGTGGACGACATCGGCGGAGGCGATAAGGTGAGCGCGCAGGTCGGCACGCGCGGCAATTCCTTCGGCGCACGTGCGGGTGTCGTTGCGGGCGCGGCAGGTGTCGGCATCGACGCCTATGCGGGCGAGAAATTCAAATTCTCCGCCGATGCCTATGACCCGAACGATCCTACCCTTCGTCTGCGTGCGCAGTATCAGCTGAAGGACAGCACCTACCTCTTTGGCGAGTGGAACGATGTGAATGACAGCGAGCACCGTGCCTTCTATACGGGCGTGCGGCAAGAGTTTTGATTGACGGGCGGTAGAATATATGTATAATATAATGATAGGGATGAACATCACATGGGATGAAGCAAAGAACCTCTCCAATCAGAAGAAACATGGCGTATCTTTTGAAGAAGCGGAGACAGTGTTTTACGATGATGAAGCCCTCTTAAAGTATGATGAAATGCACTCTCAGGAAGAAGAGCGATTCGTCATGATGGGGATGAGTAAAGCAAGCCGTGTACTGGTTGTTTGTCATTGTTATCGTATGGGGGACGTGCTTCGCCTCATATCAGCTCGAAAAGCAACCAAGAGAGAGGAAAGTCAGTATTGGGAACGTCTTTAGGAGGGATATGTTATGAAAGAAGAATATGATTTCTCGGATGCGATAAAAAATCCCTATACCAAACGTCTCAGACAACAGATCACGATCAATATCAATAACGAAGCGGTAGCCTACTTCAAGGCGCAGTCCGCAGAGGTTGGAATTCCCTACCAGACGCTCATCAACCTCTATCTGTCCGATTGTGCGGCTCAGGGACGAAAATTGCATATGTCATGGCAGTAAAAAAACCTCATGGAACAATGTGTGTTGTTTCATGAGGTTTTTTCTTTGTTGATTTTCTATGACAGCCTCTCGGCTGTCTTTTTTATTGGTTAAATTTCGGCTTCCGTCCCTCAATAAACGCCGTCACCGCCTCGCGGTGGTCGGCGGACTTGCCCGCCTTTGCGAGGTTTTCCGCCTCGAGGCGGCTGTACGCCATATAGTCGCGGTAGAACACCTCATAGTAGAGCTGCTTTTGCATCGCGAGTGCGCCGAGCGGGCGGCGCAGGAGCTTCGCAGCAAAGGCGTGCGTCTCCTCCGCGAGCT
Organism: uncultured Selenomonas sp.; assembly: GCA_963551125.1. Classification (GTDB taxonomy): domain Bacteria; phylum Bacillota; class Negativicutes; order Selenomonadales; family Selenomonadaceae; genus Centipeda. The sequence goes on from CAUVFG010000005.1 coordinate 4,110, forward strand.
TTCCATCGGGGGCGAGCCGTGTCGCAAGACCGAGACGCAGTGCCTCCTCACCGTAGACGGGCGCACTCAGTGCCATCAGCTCAATCGTCTTGGCAAGTCCGACGATCTGTTTCAGATGGTAGATACACCCCGTATCACCGGGGAGCGCGACATTGGAGAACGCTGTGAGGAGACAGCTCTTTTCCGTCATGATGCGGTAGTCCGCGCCGAGCGCAATCCCACAGCCGGCTCCTGCCGCCGCACCGTTCACCATCGCAATCACGGGCTTCGAGCACTTGCGAAGAGAAAGTGATGCCTGTCCTGTCAGAATGGAGAGATCATAGCTGATGAAGTCGAACGATGCCATCTCCTTGATGTCACCGCCGGCGGAGAAGTTCTTGCCCGCGCCCGTAATGATGAGAACCTTCACCGCGTCATCTGCGTCACAGTGTTCCACTGCCCTGATCAGATCGCGGAACATCGGCGCATTCAGCGCATTGTTCGAGGCGGTGCGGTCGATCGTGATCCTCGCAATGCCGTCCTCGATACGCAGTTTAATATGATCGTCCATGGGAGACCTCCTTTGGGAAATTGTGTCTTGACACAGATATCCTAAGCCCTTTGGCAATCAGGATTGCGGCAAGTTGATTCAGACTGACACCCTCCTCCTTTGCCGTCATTGCCAGTTCCTTATGCAGACTTTTCGGCAGCCGCAGATTAAAACGTCCGCTGTAGTCTTCCTTGTGTGCAGGTTCGGGAATGGTGATATGCTCCTCAAGTGCTGCCTCCAGCCATGCAGCTTTCGCATCGGCTAACATATCAAGCAGCTCCTGCCTTGTTTCTGCTTGCGTGATACAGCCGGGCAGATCAGTGATGTGACCAACAAAGCCACCGTCCGGATCAGCTTCGATTACCTCTTGGTATGGCAGAGACATGTAGTACGCCAAGTCTTTTTTCATATCATTCACCATCTTCCCCATTAAGCATGTTTATGACGATCTTGACATAAGTTTCTTTTACGTATGGATTTCGCTCAGGGATTGTGATCGGCATACAGCCGTTCTTGCGAAATGTCCAATGACTGGTTCCACTCTTTGGTTTCTTTCCTTTATAGCCCATGCTTTCCAAAATCTTCTTTACTTCATCAAAGCGAACTGTTTTCGGATTGCAGCGAATCCGTTCAAGCAGTTTTTGCCACTTGCTCATCGTCTCGCCTCTTTATTCAATAGTACTGCATTCAGTACCATAACACAAGAAAAATTATTTCTCGGCGACAACCTCGCTATTGTTGATGGCGAAGTCGAGGAGGAGACCGATGAGTTCGTTGCGCGAGCGTCCCGTCTCGTCAGCGAGTGCGTCAAGTCGATTGATAATATCTTCCCGAACGCGGATGGACAGGGTCTTGTGCCCGTCCTCTCCGCGTTTTCTTTTGGTTATCATCAGTTTTGTGTTCATATGTATCACCTCATCATTAGTGTATCTATGAGGCACTACAAAATATATGTTGGACGTGATGATGTAAAACCTGTCTATAATTCATTTAAGTTTAGATATAAAACATACGATATAGTGTGTGTAAAAATGTGTTATAAAATATGTTATAAAAGTGAAAGGTGAAAGCATGGAGATACAACCTGCTGTACAAGGGGGCGCCGAGCAGGGAAGCGCACGCGTCGGCAGGGGACAGGGAACGTCTCTACCCACGAATGTTTTCCAAACGCTGCTCGACGAGGCGGGCAGCCGCACAAAATTTTCGTCCCACGCAAAAACGCGCATCGAACAGCGCGGTGTCCGTCTCACGGCAGATGACATCACGCGTCTCGACGCAGCGGTTGACCGCATGGCAGAGAAGGGGGTGCGTGATGCCCTCGTCTATCTGAGCCGAGGCCTCGCGATGGTCGTCTCGGTTAAGAACCGCACCGTTATCACCGCGCTTGACGAGGCAAGTGCAAAGGAAAATATTTTTACCAATATTGACAGTGCTGCAATTTTATAGGAATGAATAAGGGAGAGATGCAACTATGATGCGTTCCATGTTCTCGGGTGTATCGGGCCTCAAGGGCCACCAGACCCGTATGGATGTTGTCGGCAACAACATTGCCAACGTCAACACCACGGGATTCAAGGCGAGCCGCGTTACTTTCGCAGATATGATCTCGCAGAACCTCTCAGGTGCAGCCGCGCCGAACGGCACAATCGGTGGCGTGAACCCAAAGCAGGTCGGACTCGGAATGAGCGTCGCGAGCACCGACCTTATCTACACCAACGGTTCGGTACAGCAAACAGGAAAAAATACCGATGTTGCCATCTCGCGCGGCGACGGTCTCTTCGTTGTTAAGCGCGGTGAACAGCGCTACTATACGCGTAACGGCGCGTTCGAATTCGATGCTGAGGGAAATCTTACAATTCCAAGTTCGGGACTTTACGTGCAGGGGTATATGGCGGACAATGGAAGAGTCGCTATGGCGGGAGACAACACAACCAATATCAAGATTCCTGCAGGAAAACCAATGGCGGGGACAGAGACCGATCTTGCGACCTATACGAAAAACCTCAATGCAACGACGCAGGGATATGAAGTTGCGAATGCACTCATAAAGTATGCGGATGGGACTACGGAGACGGCGGCAAGTTATAATCCAACGGAAAAAGGGATCATTTCTTTGACGATGGAATCGGGCGAGCGCATTACACTCGATGAGCATGCGGGCTATAATTTCAGTACCGCAACCATGGGCATAGGACAGGTCTTTTATAAATCCAAAATCTCAACAGTAACGGCAGTACCGACCGGGACAGTGGATTTGACACTTGCACTCGGTGGTGGCAACAGCCCTAAAAAGATCAACGGCGGAACGGCCAATGTCGTCCGTAGTGGATTAACGTCGGGAACATATGCGATCAATGGGGAGTTTGTCTTGACCGGCAAAATCAAGATTGCAAATGCGATTAGTACGGATGAGGTGGAACTGACCTTAGAAAAAGGGAACAGCTTGGATCCCGCCAATGAGGTGACAATTACTGTTCCGAAACCGACGACATTTACCTACGCACCGGGCGATGTGTATAATGGAACGCTTCTCGTTAAGCAAATTGATGCACAGCCCAATGCGGTTGTGACGACAGTTGACGGCAATCGTGCGAAACTGCCAGCCGCACTAAGTGTAACAAGCCCCTCACAAGAGTATGAGCGCAAATGGACAGCCGACGATGGTAAGCTTATGGCTGTGACACGTGAGGTCGCATATGAAAATAATGGAAAAATTGTTAATTCAGTGACTCTGAACACGAAGAGCGGGACATCGATTGCCGGGCTTGTGGCGAAGAGTTACACAAAGGGCGATACGTTTTATCCGTCTGTGACAACGACAGTCACGGTGTATGACTCGCTTGGAGCAAGTCACTCTGTTCCTGTCGTCTTTACAAAGTCAGAGAATAACAAGTGGATAATTTCGCTTGGCAGTGGTGGCAATGCTTACTCCATTCGTGAAGCGGACGGCACAACGACAACGGTTTCTCTGACAAAGACCGATCTTACTTTCGATAGCTCGGGTGCATATACGGGCGGCACGGCATCTCTGACTCTCACGTATCAGAATGGTGCAGCACCAAGGACGATAAGTATGAACCTCGCCGCCATCACGCAGTATTCGGGTACGTCTACGATTTCTGCCACTTCGAACGGAAATGCGGCAGGGACGCTTGCGAGTGTCTCCATTGATAGTTCCGGTGTTATTACGGGAACGTATACGAACAACGTCCGTCGTGTCGAGGCGCAGATCGCGATGGCACAGTTCAATAACCCGTCGGGACTCACGAAAATGGGCGGCAATCTCTATCAGGAGTCGAACAACTCCGGTACCCGCACCATTAGTGGTGCGGCGGATATTGGCTCAGAGCTGACTACCTCAGCACTTGAAATGTCGAACGTCGATATCGCCGACCAGTTCTCCGACATGATTATCACCCAGCGCGGCTTCCAGTCCAACTCGAAGATTATCACCGTATCGGACGAGATGCTTGAAACGCTGATTAACATGAAGCGGTAAGTAAATACTTTGCATGCAAGAGTCGCCCGCACGGGCGGCTTTTTTGCGTTGTTTTGCTATATGAGATTGTATTCTCACACGAAAAAATATATAATTATGTGTAAAATATCACGTAATTATATATAATGAGGTGAAGAAATGGAACGATTGGCGATGAATGAGCTTGTCGCATGGAAGGACTCTGCATATCGAAAGCCGTTGATTATGAAGGGCGTTCGTCAAGTCGGCAAGACGTGGCTACTCAAGGAGTTTGGGCGTCGTTTCTATGAAAATACGGCGTATTTCAATTTTGACGAGAATCCTGAGTATCGCGATTTTTTTGCGACGACGAAGGATGTACGCCGCATTATCCCAAATCTGGCGATGGCGGGCGGTCAGGAGATTCAGCCGGGGCGAACGCTCCTGATTTTTGATGAGATACAGGACTGTCCCGAGGTGCTGAACGCGTTGAAGTATTTCCATGAGAATGCGCCGGAATATCACGTTGCGTGTGCCGGCTCTCTCCTCGGTATTGCCCTCGCAAAGCCGTCCTCGTTCCCTGTTGGGAAGGTTGATTTTCTGCACCTGTATCCGATGAGCTTTCATGAGTTCCTGATGGCAACGGGCGGTGAGCATCTCGCCGCATATCTCGATCAGGTGGATGAGATTGTGCCGCTGCCGGATGCCTTTTTTCATCCGCTGGCTGAGAAGTTGAAGATGTACTATATCACGGGCGGGATGCCCGAGGTGGTGGGGCGGTGGGCAACGTCTCAGTCGGTGGGTGAGGTGCAGACGACGCTGATGAATATCATCACTGCCTATGAGCGAGATTTCATGAAGCATCCTGCGCCGCGCGAATATCCAAAGATTGCGCGTGTTTGGAACTCTATGCCGTCGCAGCTGGCGCGAGAGAATAAGCGCTTCCTATACAATGTTGTCAAGGAGGGGGCACGTGCGCGCGAGTATGAGGATGCTGTGGAATGGCTGGTACAGGCGGCGCTTGTTTACAAGGTGTTTCGCATCAGCGCGCCGGGGCTGCCGCTGTCCGCATATGAGGATCTGAGTGCGTTCAAGCTCTACCTGGCGGATGTCGGTGTGCTGCGGCGTCTGTCGCGGCTCGATCCGTCGGCATTCCGCGAAGGGAACCGCCTGTTCACGGAATTCAAGGGGGCACTGACAGAGAATTTTGTTTTGCAGTCTCTCCTGCCGCAGCTCGATGCTGTGCCGTATTATTGGGCACGACTCAATCCGTCCTATGAGGTGGATTTTGTGCTGCAGTGTGCGAATGACATCATTCCGATCGAGGTGAAGTCGGATACGAATATCAAAAGCCGCAGTCTGAAAAAGTACGCGGAGATGTTTGCGGCGGAGACGAAGCTGCGCGTGCGCTTTTCGCTGAATAATCTGCGCGTGGACGACGATGTGCTGAATATTCCTCTCTTTATGGCAGATCATGCCGTGCGTTTGATGGGGATTGTGGTTTCACAGATGCGAGAGGACAGCTAACAATAAATTTATTTGAAAAAAAATAGGGGAACTGATACAATGAGAGAACCTGTCAATACGATTTCATGGTGTTGGCTATGTTTGGAGCAGCCCGCCGTTCGGGTGTATCCTGTCAGCGGTTGAGGAGGAAATGGCTTTGAAGAATAGGGGACGTTTTGCGGCACGACTGGTACGGGCTCTGGCTCTGACTGCCGCCGTCGGACTTTTTACGGGGACGGCATCGGCTGAGACGATGCAGGTGGATCTGACGCGCTCGGTGGAGATGGCGCTCGAGAATAACCGCACGATCAAGCAGGCACTGACGGATGTGGATGCAGCGGACGCCGCGCTCGCACAGGCGAACCGCTCGATGGGACCGACGCTGACGTGGTCGGCGACGGCGAACCGCATCGGCGGTGAGGCGTACGCGCAGGCACGCATGACGGGCAAAAATTACGACTATAACTACGGCAATACGGGCACGATCTCGATGCCCGTCTACAATGCCGCACTGAATGCACAGCGTAAGGCGGCGCGCTATGGGCTGAATGCGGCGGATTTTGCACTCGAGCAGACGAAGCAGGCGATCCGTCTGACGGCGACAGTGGATTATTTCAATATCTTGCAGGCGCGCAATCTGGTGAAGGTGCGTGAGGATACAGTGGCGACGTTGCAGACGCATCTCGCGGATGTGAACGCGCAGTTCCGCGTGGGTACGGTGGCGCGTGCGGACGTGCTCGCCTCGGAGGTGGAGCTCGCGAACGCGCAGCAGAACCTGACGACGGCGCGGAACAACTATGAGGTCGCTGTGGCGACGCTGAACAATGTGATCGGCGTGCCGACGGATACGACGCTCACGATTAACGATGAGCTGCGCTATACGGACTATGCGCCCTCGCTGGACGACTGCACGGACTATGCGCTGCTCTACCGCGCGGACGGTGCGGCGGCGGTCTATGCCGTGAAGCGGGCAGAGGAGGGGGTGCGCACGGCAAAGGCGGGCTACCATCCGACGGTGAATGCTGCGGCCTCGCGCTCCATTGCGGGGGAGCGTCCCTTTCAAGACGATCACACGAGCAGCAATCAGTGGGCGGCAGGCGTGAGTGCGTCATGGAATATCTTCGACAATGGTGTGACGGCGGCGCGGGTCGATGCGGCAAAAGCAACCCTCCGAAAAGCCGAGGAGGCTCTTGCAGCGACGGATGAGAAAATCCGCCTCGATGTCCACACGGCGTATCTGAATCTGCGTGCGGCGGAGCAGAATATCGCGACGACGGAGACGGCGGTCAAGAAGGCGGAAGAGGACTATAACATTGCCCGCGTTCGCTACAATGCCGGCGTCGGGACGAATCTCGAGGTGATGCGTGCCTCCGATAATCTGACGATCGCACGCATGAATTACTCGACTGCTCTCTACAGTTACAATACGAGTAAGGCCCGCCTTGACAATGCGATGGGGGTACCCGTCGATCTCGATGCCGTACGCTATCGTGCGGCGGAGGCGGAGGGGAAACGTGCTCCCGCCGCGCGCGTGGAGGCTCGGCTGCACGACGATGCGCTCTTTGCTACGCCGAAGGGAGCAGAGGTGCGCCCTGCTGCTATGCATGCACCCATGGATGCCGCAGTGACGGCTGCTGCGCGTGTGGATACGGCAAATGCTGCCTATGAGGCGGAGATGAATCAATAAGAGGTTTCTATGAGGCGGAAGGCGTGTGTTGGGACTCTGGTGCTTGCCGCTGTCCTTATCTGTGCGGCAGTCCTCATCCACATCGTACGTGCCCAGTCGTTTATGGCTGAGGCGGGGCGGATGGCAGAGAGTTTCATGGCGCAGAAGCTGGGGACGGCTGTGCACATCGGTGCGGTGGAGATACGATCCCTGCACGAACTGGATCTGAATGATGTTGTAATTTACGATAAGCAGGCGGAGGCCGTGCTCCGTGCCGATGAGGCACGCGTGACGCTTCGTCTGCTTTCTCTGCTTTCCTCGCCCGAAACTTCGATTGATGAAATCCTGCTCACGGGTGCGCATGTGAATGTCGTGAGGCGCGCGGACGGTTCGTGGAACTATGATGATCTCGGTGCGGATGATACGGAGCCGCGTACGTTTGCGGGTCGCATCCGCATGGCGGACGCATCGGCGTGTGTCGATGTCGATGGACGCTCCTATGATTTGAGCGCGATCACGGGTGTGGTGGATGTCGAGCGCAGCGATGTTTCCTATGATCTTGCGGGCGCACTTTCTGGGGTTCCGCTGCGTGTACGCGGCGCGTATGTCGGTGGGACGCAGGAGCTCGATCTGAGTGCTTCGGATACGGATCTCATGCAGCTGCGTCACCTCCTGCCGGAGAGCGCTCTGCCGGAGGAGCTGCGCGTGGAGTCGCTGCATGTGGATTCTCTGCGGATGGAGATGCGGCGCGTGGACGGTGTGACGACGCTTGAGGGACGCGTGAACGGTGTGCAGGGGACAGCGGATGTCTATGGGACGCAGATGCGGCTGGAGAGTGCAGCGCTGCGCTTCAATGAGCGCACGCTCTTTGTCGCTGCGACGGCTAAGGCAGAGGAGCAGAAGGCACGCGTGGATGGGACGATTCGGCTTGACACGGATGCACCCTATCTCGATCTCACTGTGCGTGCGCAGGATTTCGCCGTTGACCGCATTCTCACGGACAGCCCCTATCAAGGGGCTGTGACGGCGGATCTTCATGTGATGGGGACGCTTGCTGTGCCGATTGTCACGGGGAAACTGACGGCGGCGGAAGGGGCGGTGAATGAGGTCTCCTTCCAAAATGCGGCGGCGGATGTTGCCTATGCGGATGGGGAACTCTCCGTGCAGAATCTTACGGCGGAGGTGTTCGGCGGGACTGTTGCCGGCTCGGGTGTGTTTGCTGCGGAGAAACATGCCTATACGGCGCATCTGACGGCTGACGATATCGCGCTCGCGGGGCTGCGTTCGCTCTCTGCGTCCCTGCCTGAGGGGCTGGACGGTACGCTGCACGCCGATCTCGGCATCGACGGGCAGATGGGGGGCGCGCTCACGGTTCTCGGCAGTGCACAGCTCTCGCATGGCATTTACCGCAATATCCCTGTGGAGCGTGCAAATGCGTCCTTTATGCTGCGCGGGGGCGATCTGACGATTGATTTCCTCAGTGCGAAGCTGCCGAATGATACGGAGCTTGGCGTTGAGGGGCATATCGCGGGCGGCTCCCGGCTCGACCTGCGCTTCTATGGAGCACACGCGGATCTCTCCCTGCTGAATGGGCTCGACGAGCGTCTCAGCTTCTCGGGGCTTGCGGATTTCTCGGGTGAGGTGCAGGGTGATATGGCGGATCCCCATGTGGATCTGCGGGTCTCGGCGACGAACGGTGACTTACTCTATCAGCCGTTTGACAGCCTGCTTTTCCGCGCGGACGGCTCGCTCTCGGGGATCGGCATCTATGATTTCTCGATGGAGCGCGGCGGGCGCGAGGTCTGGCTCGTGAACGGCACGATTGGTTTTGCGGGTGAGCGGCGCATCGATCTGCAGATTGATACGATCGGTGCGCGCATGGAGGATGTCGCGGCGCTTGTTGCGCCCAATCAGCCGATCACGGGCAACATCGACAATATCATCAAGTTCACGGGAACGCTTGACAATCCGCACGCGGTCGGCTATGTCCACTTCTATCGCGGCAGCTATGCGGGAGCAGTGCTCTCCGGCATGGACGGTGACTACTTCCTCGATGACGGCATTATCCGCGTGCAGGTGTTCCACATCTATTCGCCGATGGTGGATATGGTTCTGAATGGGACAATCAGCGCGCAGGGCGTGCTCGACTTCGATGCTGAGGTGCGTGATCTCGACATGAAGCGGTTCGAGCACAAGCTGCCGTATGAGGTCTCGGGACATGGCGTCTTCAACGGCAAGGTTGGGGGATCGATCTCGCATCCGATTTTCCGCGGGGAGCTGAAGGCGGACGCAGTCACGATGAACGGGGTGGAGCTGCGCGAAGTTCGCGGCTTTGTCCACTATGAAAACGGCATCATTGATTTGGAACGGACGGGCTTCCGTCAGGGAACGGACGGCGCTGTGACGGCGCGTCTGCGCTACGATATGGAGACGCGTGCGCTGAGCGGCGCGCTGGATATTGACAAAATGGATGTCACGGCGCTGCTCGCGCTCGCAAATCAAAACGAGAATCGTATCATGGGAAAGATTATGAGTGCGGTTCAGCTCGGCGGCACGCTGGATAATCCGTCGATTGCGCTGACGGGTGAGATCGCGGAGGGCACGATTGCCTCCTATCCCGTGCAGCAGCTTGCGCTCGATGTCGCTCTCTCAGATCGCGTGCTGACGATCAGCAAGTTCACGGGCATGCAGGGGGATGGCTCGTTCTCCGCTTTCGGCACGGCGGATTTTGACGGCGTGGCAAATGTGGATATCGCGGTCTCGGACATTGCCCTCGGCATGCTTACGCGCTTTGCAGGTACAGAGCGGGAGGTAACGGGGGTGGTGTCACTGACGGCGCACATCGGCGGTCAGACGCAGCATCCAGAGGCGGATCTGAAGCTGACGGCGAAGAATGGCGGCACGAATGGCGCAACGTTCGACGAACTGGTGGGGGAGGCGCAGCTGCGTGGCTCTGTGATTCGTCTGAATCAGCTGACGGTGACGAAGTACATCGACGGCATTGCCTACGCAGCGAGTGCGTACGGCACGCTGCCCCTGCGTGCGCTCACGGCGAACCGCGATGAAACGCTGGACGCCTACGATCAAATTGATCTAATGATCGCGCTCGACAATGCCGATCTCTCGCTCATTCCTGTCTTTTTCAATCAGGTGGAGTGGGCGCTCGGACGCACGGAGGGCAAGCTGACGATGCGCGGGACGCTTGCTGCGCCACGCCTGACGGGGCGTCTGCGCGTGACGGATGGTGCGGTGAAACTCCGCTATTTCGAGCATCCGCTGACAGATATGCAGCTGTCTCTCGACGCGCTCGGCGACACCATCTCTGTGCGCGAGTGCACAGGTAAGATGGGCGCGGGCACCTATCTCTTGACGGGTCGCATGGGGATAGCGGGCATGGAGCCGCAGTCGTATGATTTTACGTTTGTGATGAATGATTTGGATCTCAAGACCTCGTTCTATGAGGGGCCTCTGAGCGGTACGCTGCGCCTGACGGAGGGGACGTACTGGGGCGAACGCCTGCCGGCACTCTCGGGCACGATCGATATTGATCGCGCGCTCGTGACGATTCCGTCGATCCCGGAGACGGACGATGAGCTCCCGCACATTATGCTCGATGTAGGGCTGACGGTGGGGCGGTATGTTCATCTGTTCAGTCCGAGCTTCTACGATATCCACCCGTCCGGTTATGTGCATTTCGGCGGGACAACGCGGCATCCGCATACGACGGGCATGATCGGCGCGCGGCGCGGCGACACGGTCAGTTATCTGCGCACGGTGTTCAAGATCCGCGAAGGGACGGCAACGTTCAACCAGCAGGAGTCGTTCCTGCCGGAGATTGCCTTTTCCGCCGAGGCACGTCTCACGCATACGCGCGTGTTCCTTTCGGCGCACGGACCGCTCGATCATATGGATTTTCGTCTGTGGTCGAGTCCTGAGATGTCGCAGGAGGAGATCATCCGCATGCTGACGCTGCGCAGCGCGTATGCAAACGGCGAGGGCGGCATTACGGCGGCAGATGTGCTCTCGATCGGTCTGCAGATGAGCATTCTCTCGGAGGTGGAGGACTCTGTGAAGAATTTCCTCCATCTCGATGTGCTGCGCCTCTCGAGCGGGAGCGGCGCACTCTTCGAGACGAAGGACGATGAGGCGGTGCGGCAGAACGAGTACGAGTACAATGTCGAGATCGGCAAGTATTTCGGTGACCGTGTGCTCCTGCGCTATGTGCAGGGACTTGGCGCGGCGTCGAATACGCATCGGATCGGCATCCAGTACGATTTCAATGACCGCTTCGGGATCTCGTATGATCGCGAGGGCGCAGATCAGCTCATCAGCGTGGAGGCGCGGTTTCGGTTCTGATCCAAAGGAGGTGTGCCCGTGTTTTCGGACTATGTAAAGAAATTATCCGCCGTGCAGAAGCTCACGCCGACGGAAGAAAGGGAGCTCTGGCGCGCCTACAAGGAGCGCGGTGATGAGGCGGCACGGCGCACGATCATCGAGTCGTATCAGCCGCTCGTCTTCCGCGAGGTCATGCCCTATCGTGCGCTGCCCTCGGTGATGGATGCGGTGCAGGAGGGGACGATCGGTCTGATTGAGGCGGTGGAACGCTACGATCCTGCGCGCGGCGTGGCGTTCAGCCTCTATGCCGTGCATCGTGTGCGCGGGCGTATTCTGGACTTTCTCCGACATGAGGGGCGGATCGATCTGCCCTGCCTTGAGGCGGAGACGGGGACGCACGAGACGGCAAAGGATCTGCTCGTCGACGCGTGCCCCTCCGTGGCAGAGCTCGCGGAGCACCACGCGCTCGTCGGTGTGCTTGGTGCCGCGATGGAGCGTCTTCCTGCGCGAGAGCGCCTCGTGCTCGAGGGGGTGACGATCGGCGGTGCGCGTGCGCAGACGATGGCGGAGTCGCTTGGCGTGACACCGGCACAGATCTATCGTCTGCAGCAGAACGGCATCCGTCGCGTTCGCGGTATGCTCTCACGCTTTATGCAGCATTGGTAGCTTCATAATTTAGTACCACGTTTTGATTTTAGCTTCTTGAATCCGTCCTATGGACTGTAGTATAATCAAGGAATCGCTGATAGGAATGAAGTTTATCCTTGATCGGCGCTTCCTGAGAGGGGAGGTACGGCGATGGCTGCGGATCGCAGAGAGCGTGCAAAATCTATCCGCGCGGCGCGGGACTGGCTCACGGGAGCGGAGCATGCGCTCGCGGGTGAGGATGATCTCGCGGGCGATCTGAAACTGATGCTCGCGCGTGCCGAGCTCGCGCGCATTGCAGCGGATCGCCGTGCGCGTCTGCGCCATATTGTCGCTTGGCTGCTGCTGCCGCTCGTCGGGGCAGCGGCTCTTGCGTACGTCGTGTGGGACACGCCGCCTCCCGTACAGCGCGCGGAGCATCATGTGGATGCACCTGTGTTTGCAGCGGATACTGTGGAGCATGCAGCTCCGTTGACGGAGACTCCGCCACCCGCAGCGGCATCACCGCAGGAGATGCCCGCAGCAGCAGATGCGGAGCGCCCGACGCCACAGACACAGTCTGCCGCAGGAGCTGTGGCCGCACAGTCACCTGTGCAGAGCGCTGCGCCCGCCCTGCCCTCACGCGTGCCGGATGCCGATATGCAGCGGCTCATGCAGGTTGGCGGCAAAATTTTACGAGAGTAGTCGATCATTTCCCCGCATTGCGGGTGGATTGGAACAGAGCGCTCCGCTCGGAGCGCGTATCTAGGAGGTTTCGCCTTTGAACAGCAAGAGATATCAGAGACTCGCACTCGCCGTTGCGCTTGGCGTCGGCGTGTCCGCCGCTGCGCTGCCGCATGGATTTGCCGCAGAGGAGGGGGCTGCGCCCGTATTGAGTGACAGCATCTCGGCAACCGAAGAGACCATGACGGAGACCCCTGTGGCGGATGCACCCGTGTTGACGACGACATCTGTGCCCACATCCTCGGATGAGCGTGCTGCCGCGTGGGCGGCAAAGCGTCCCGCTGAGGATGAGATCTCGCGCTACCTTGCGGCGCAGGTCGGAAAGACCATCATGGAGATCAAGTTCAGCGGTGCGACAGAGGCAACCGAGCCGACCGCACGGGCGGCACTTGCTATGCACGTGGGTGACGCCATGACCGAGGAGGGGCTCGTAAAGGATCGTGATGCGATCTATGCAACGGGCTATTTCTACGATCTCTACCCGACGTTTGAGCAGGTGCCCGAGGGCGTTGTCCTGACCTACAATGTGCTCGAAAATCCTGAGCTGAAGGAAGTGAAGATTGAGGGCAATACGGTCGAGTCCACTGAGACTCTAATGGGACTCGTTACGGTTAAAAATGGCGAGTTGCTGAATTCTCGTACCTTGCAGGAAAATGTGCAGGCGATTCAGGAAAAGTACCGCGCGGATGGCTACATTCTCGCAAAGATCACGGATCTGAACATCGCGCAGGACGGTACGCTGACGATCAAGATCAGCGAGGGCAATCTCGAGGGCTATAAGGTCAAGGGCAACAAGAAGACGAAGGAATACGTCATCCTGCGCGAGATGCGCCAGAAGGCCGGCGAGCCGTTTAATGCAAATCAGGCGCGCCGCAGCATGCAGCGTGTCTACAACCTCGGATTCTTCGAGGATGTCAACGTCAAGATGAATCCGGGCGTGGAGCCAAACGCGGTTGTCATGGAGCTCGATGTCAAGGAGAAGCGCACGGGCTCGTTCGGCATTGGTGCCGGCTACTCAAGTGCGGATGGCATGGTCGGCACGGTGAGCGTCAGCGACACGAATTTCCGCGGCATGGGCGACACGATCAGCCTCAGCTATGAGATAAGCGGTGATGATACGGACGCGCGCGGCTATACGTTCATGTACCGCCGTCCGTGGCTGGACAAGAAGGAGACGGCGGGTACGCTCCGCGTCTACAATCGCACCTATGAATACGACGACTACGATGAAAACGGCAACCACAAGGAGTCGTTCATGCGCAAATACTCGGGCAGTGAGGTGACGATCAGCCGTCCCATGAGCGAATTTTCGACGAATTTTGTTACACTGCGCAACCGCAAGGATAAATATGTCAAGCATACGGAGACCGGAAATGCGGGGAATCGCAGCGGGAATACGGCATGGCTGGGCAGCAATTTCGGTACGACGCGCAGCATTACGCTCGAGCATGTGACGGATACGCGTGACAATGTCTACGAGCCGACGATGGGTGCGCGGGCATCGATCTCGGCAGAGTTCGCGGGGCTAGGCGGCGACTTCAACTATCAGAAGGCCATTCTCGGTGATACGCACTATCTCAAGGCGGGACGTGCGCAGGTGTTCGTTCTGCGCGGGCAGTACGGCATCAGCCGCGGGACGATCTCCGAGTACAGCCAGTTCCGCATGGGTGGTCAGGATACGATCCGAGGCTACCGTGAGGATCAGTTCCGTGGGACGCGTATGGCACTCGCCTCGGTGGAGTATCGCTTCCCCATCGTGTCGAAGGTGACGGGCGCACTCTTTGCGGATTACGGCGGAGCGTGGAGCGATGGCTTCGTTCCGGAGAAGATGCACGGGAGCGTTGGCGTCGGGCTCGGGCTCAATACGCCGATCGGTCCGCTGCGCCTTGACTACGGGCGCGGCTCCCAGGGCGGACGTGTGCACTTCCGCGTCGGCGGCACGTTCTGATGCGTGCGGCGCATCTGTCTCTGTGCGCCCGCACGTTCCTGTTACTTGTTTTTGCAGCTTTCGGGTGTTTTGCCCACACATATGCCGCAGAGTCCTCCCGCGTGGAGGAGACTGCGGCTATTGTCGTAGGTGAGCGAGAGATTCCCTCCATTGTACGCGCGCGCATGGAGCGTACGGTTGCTGCAATCGCGGCGGAGCGCATGGAGGGGCGCGCTGTGGCGTCCGTTTCTGCGGCGGAGGAGGCGGAGATCATCGGCATGGTGTTTGACCGTCTGCTCGTCGGCTATACGGTGACGGGGGTCGAGGTGCAGCCAGCGCGGCGCACTGAGGTCGCGATCCGCCTTGCACCGTGGGCGGATACGATCCAAAGCGTCCAGGTGGATACGGCGGTCGAGGGCATGCCTCCTACCGTGGAGGAACTTGTGCGCGCGGATCTCGTGGAGGTCGGCGTGGTCTTTTCGGATGCACTCGTGGGGCTGCCCGTTGCGGCGACGGATTGGGCGGCGGGTGCGTTGAAAAAAAGTCTGACTGCCTATATGGAGGAGCATCTGCCGGAGTTCCGCGCGGACTACGATATCGACGTCAGTCAGGCGGCAAAGGTGCATCTGACGGTCTATCCGCGCCTGCCCGTCGTGCGGACGGTCGATCTCTCGATGCGCTCGGATACGATTCCGAATGTCACGCTGCTCTCGCAGCGCAGTGCGATGGAGGCGGCGGCGAACCGTCTCGTCGGCGTGCCCGTTGCCTTCGCCGCGCGTCATCGCTCCGTGTTCGAGCGGCAGCTTGCGGAGGGGCTGGATGGGGCGGGCGAATTTCGCCGGCTGCATCTCACCTCGCAGGTGACGATCACGCCGGGGGAGCGGATGGCGGTCATGAGCCGTACGGATACGACACGCTACCGCCTGCGCCTGACCGGATGGGTCGACATTGGGCGCAGACGTGAGAACCGTGGCGGGGAGCGGCGCGATTTGCATGTGCGCCTGCATGCGGGGCAGATGCTGGGTGCGCGTGATGAGCTCTATGCGGAGATTGATGCCGCGCCCGAGGATGTGCGCTTGGACTGGCGTCTGGGCTATGCGCGCGAACTATTCCCGCATGTCATGGGCGATCTGCGCTACGATCTGCGCGATGCGCATTTCTCTGTCGCGGGGAGCTATACATTCAATCCGCGCTGGCTCGTGCGCTGCGAGCATCGGACGGATACGGGCGTGTGGGAGTGGGAACTGCGGTACAAGATGCACGATTTCCTGAGCGTCGCAGCGCTTGCAGACGGTCATGACAGGTGGCTACGTCTGATTGGAAATTTCTAGGGGGTGAAGCATTGAAGCGTGTTACGATTGTGGTTCCGGTCTATAACGAGGAGGACAATATTGCGCATTTTGCCGAGAGCGTGGAAAAGGTCATGGAAGCGCTGCCGTATGCGTACGAGATCCTCTTCATCGACGACGGCTCGCGCGACCGCAGCCGCGAAATCCTGCGTGCAATGGGGGAGCGCGACCCGCGTGTGCAGTCGATTTTCCTCGCGCGCAACTCCGGACATCAGCTCGCGCTCACCTGTGGCACGGATCATGCGGACGGGGATGCGGTCATCACGATGGACGGCGATATGCAGCACCCGCCGGAACTGCTGCCCGTCCTCCTCGCCAAATGGAAGGAGGGCTATGAGATCGTTCAGACCGTACGGCTGGCGACGGAGGGCGCATCCATCTTTAAGCGTCTGACATCGAAATACTACTATCGGCTGCTCAATGCGATGACCGATGTGGAGATCGTCGAGGGGGGGTCGGACTTCCGTCTGATGGATCGCAAGGCGGTGCTCGCCCTGCGCCGCTACCGCGAACACGCGCGCTTCATTCGCGGGATCGTGGGTGCGATGGGGTTCCGCAAGACGACGGTGGAGTTCGTTGCGCCGGAGCGCTTTGCAGGGCAGTCGAAATTCTCTCTGCACAAGATGATCTCGTTCGCACTCGACGGAATTCTTGCCTACTCGGTGCAGCCGCTGCGCGCTGCGTTCTATGTGGGCATATGCTCGGCGCTGCTCGCTGTGCTGCTCTTCCTCCACGTCCTCTATGAGACGCTGCGTGGGGAGACGGTGGCGGGGTGGTCGACCATCGTCGTATGCAGCCTCTTCTTCGGCGGCATGCAGATGATGATGCTCGGCGTCTGTGGCGAGTACATCGCACGCATTCTGCAAGAGGTGAAAAATCGTCCGCTCTATCTGGTTACCTGTGACAATCGGCATCCGAGCGGTCGTCAGGGGGAGGAATGTGAGTGAATGAACGGCTGACAAGCGGCGTGGCGATCTTCTGCCTCGTCCTGCTGTATTTCTGGGGCAACGGCACGCTTTCTGTAACCGCGCCCGTCGAGGTGAACTATGCGCAGACGGCAAAGGAGATGTTAGCGGCGGGCGACTGGCTCTCGCCGCAGATCTACGGGAACTACTGGTATGACAAGCCGATCTTCTTCTACTGGGAGCTTGTCGCGGCGTTCTCCATGTTCGGCGTCACGGATTTCGCCGCACGCTTCTTCCCCGCGCTCTTTGCGGCGGCGGGGCTCGCTCTGACCTATACCTTTGCGCGCCGGATCTACGATGCGCGGACGGCGTTCTGGTCGGCGATCATCCTCGGGACGGGCGTGCTCTATTCCTTTTTGGCAAAGCTGATTCTCACGGATATGAGCCTCTTTGTCTTCTTCGGCGGGACGCTGGCAGCCTTTTTCATCGGCTACCGTGAGCGGCGGCAAAAATATTTCTACATTGCATATGCCTGTGCGGGACTTGCCGTCCTCACGAAGGGACCGATCGGACTCCTCCTGCCGGGGCTTGTGATCCTTGTATTCCTCCTCGTGGAGCGTGACCTCTCCGCGCTCCGCCGTATCTGTATACCGACGGGGCTTCTCGTCTTTGCCGCGGTCTGCGCGCCGTGGTATGTCTATATGTATTTTGCGCACGGGGCGGACTTCGTGAACACCTTCCTCGGGATTCACAATGTCCTGCGCGCAACGGTGTCCGAACACGCAAAGTGGAATGTCTGGTACTTCTATCTCGGCATCTACTTTCTCGGGATGTTCCCGTGGAGTTTCGCCCTGCCGCTCGGGCTCTACCGTGCGTGGCGCGTGCGGCCGGCGATGGATGTGCGGACACGCTTCCTCCTCGTCTGGGCGATTGTCGTGCCCGTGTTCTTTCAGCTCATGGCGACCAAGTATCCGACGTACAGCTTCCCCGCATTCCTGCCGACGGCGATTCTGACGGTGCGCCTCCTCGCAAAGAATACGCGCGTGCTGAAAGCCGGAGCGATTGTCGGCATGGGGCTCTACCTCGCCGTGGTCTTCGTCGTGACGAACTACTCTGAGGGCGACGGACATTTCAGTGGGAAGGGGGCGGCGGCAATCCTCGCGCAAACGATGAAGCAGGAGGATCTCCTCGTCTGTTATGGCGACTACACGGCGACCGTGCCCTACTATACGGGGCATACGATGTACGCGCTCGCGACGCGCGAGGAGATTGCGGCGCGCGCCCCGAAGGAGATGAGTTGGAACAGCAAGAATGTCATGCCATTCCTGCCGATGGATGAGCTGCCGTCCGATCGGACGGTGTATCTCGTCGTGGAGCGTCACGCGTTCGATGCATTCGAGGAAAATCTTGCGGCGCAGGGGTGGGAAGAGCTCGGAGCACTGCCGCACGAGGGCCGGACAAAGCTGCGCCTCTATCGACGGGCGGTGCAGCCGTGAGGAGTTCTTTTTTTCTTCTTGAATGAACGCCTGGAATAGTGTATGATAAAAAGGTGTTTTGGAGAGTTTTATCGGAAAGAGGGAGTGTTATGATGAACGTCAGCAAACTTGGTCTTGTGGCAGCAGCATTTGCCGCCTCGTCCATGCTCATCGCGGGCTGCGGCGCAAAGACAGCGGAGCGTGCACCGGGACCCGGGGCTCTGCAAGCGGAATTCGATGCACAGAATGTCATCACGAAGGAGAATTTCGACAGCCTCCCGCCGGATCTGACCCTCAGCGATATGGAGGGGATGTACGGCAAGGCGACTTTCGTCCGGCAGAGCATTGTAGACGGTGTCTACAGTTCCACCTATCGCTTTCAGGATGGGCCAAAGACCGTGGATGTGACCTTTACGCATGAGAACTGGCTGAACCATCCGCTGAGCTGCCCCAAAATCACGGATATGGAGTTTTCGGAGATGCCGATGGTTGCATATCGTGCGACAAAATAATATTGAACTGTGCGGCGCTCTTTGCTATAATGGGAGCGTTCGGTTGATTGGTTAACCGACAGGTCTGACAGAAAAGGAGATTTATTCATGATCAAATTGCAGCAGAAGCAGGTTAAGATTATCAGCATTCTCATCGCCGTCGTCTTCGTCGGCTCGGTGGTAGCACTCGCACTCACGCAGAGCGGCTCGGGCATCGCCTCGGCGGCAACGTCCTCCGTCGGCGTGGTGGACTATCGTCAGGTCGGCAGCCAGCACCCGCAGCTCGCAGCGGCAAACGCTGAGATGCAGAAGGCGTCGCAGGAGGCACAGGCAGATTTTGAGGCGAAGTCGGCGAATATGAACGACCAGGAGAAGTCGGACTACTATCAGCAGACGATGCAGCGTCTCCAGCAGAAGAACGAGGAGCTGATGGAGCCCATCGAGAAGAGCATTCAGGACGCAGTCAAGAGCGTTGCTGAGAAGAAGGGGCTCTCCGTCGTCATCGAAAAGGGCGCAGTCGTTTACGGCGGTCAGGACATCACGCAGGATGTCGTCAAGCAGCTGAGCAAATAATCCGCAGGGAATGTGCATATGTACCGGGCAGAGCTCTGCTCGGTACATTTTTATAGAGGGATAAATGCGGGGAGGGGCGGCTGTGAAAAAACTATGGCAGACAAGACGCAGGGAGATCCTTGCGGGCGTCGTGTGCCTCCTCGCACTTCTTGCAGTGCTCCTCCTTCGTCCGGTGTCAGAGACACCGTCGACGGAGCGTGAGATCGGCACGATGCGCCTCGCAGAGGTGCTGGCGGCGCATCCCTCCTATGAACGCCTCACACAGCTGCGCGCTGAGGAGCGGACACTCAGACTGCTGCTGCGCGACCTGCCGAAGACACCTGAGATCAAGCCGCCCGCAACCGATCCTGCACCGTTCGAGGATTCTGTCTGGCAGAAGAACGCACAGGTTGTTATCTCGACGCGCGTGGAGCTCGAGCGTGAGCAGAAGCATCTGACCGAGCTCTATCGCAAGCAGACGCAGGCGGACTATGAGGCGCGCAAGAAGGCGATTGACGACGAGTATCTGAACGCCATCCTGAATATCAACCTCAAGATTGACAACCAGCGTGCCATGCACGGCCCGCAGGTCTCGGAGGAGGAGCTTGCGCGTGAGCGCGGCAGATGGGAGGCGGAGCGCGCGTTGCTGAAAGAGGAGCGCGGCATGCGTCAGAGGGAGCTCTACCGCCAGTGGGAGGCGGAGATCAACGCTCGTGTTGCCGCACGCATGGAGCCGCAGCAGGCGGCGTGGACGAAGCGTGCGCAGGAGACTGTGGATGCGCAGAAGGCGGAGGCAGAGCGCATGAAGACGGAGGTGGAGGAGCGTGGCGCACAGGAGATGGAGCGCGCGCTCACCGCACAGGAAGGGAAATCCGCCGTCTCTACGCGTGCCATGCGGCTCGTTGCCGTGCGTGCGGAGGCAGATGCACTCGAGGCGGAGATCATGCGTGACGTGCGCAGCCGCGCGGCAAAGCTCGCCCTGCAGCACCGTCTTTCTCTCGTGCTTGCTTCTCCCGAGGCAGATGCAGTGCATCTTCTGCCCAACGCCGAAGCTTTCTCCGTGCGGCGCTATGCGCCCATCATCGGCACTGCGGCAGTGGATCTGACGGCGGAGATGGTGCACGAGATGGAGCGCATTGAGCCCGCTGCGCCACAATGAAATGCCCCTTTTTAACGATGGAAAGGACTAATTTACAGATGAAGTATATCAGTAAGGCGGCTGCAGCCGTTCTTCTTACCGCGAGTATGTTTGCTGCCGGCTGCGGTCAGGTTCATATCGGCACGATGGATCGCGAGCGCGTGCAGACGGAGGCGCCCCAGATCAAGGCGGTCGTCACCGAGGCGAATGAGAAGCTCATGGAGGCGCAGCAGGAGGCGCAGGCGAAGTTCGAGGCGAACCCGAACATGACTGCCGAGGAGGCGCAGCAGCTCCAGATGGAGACGCAGCGCAAGATGGCGGGGCTCAATCAGATGTATATGACCCAGTACGAGCAGAAGCTGAACGTTGCCGTGCAGGATATTGCCAAAGCGAAGGATCTGGACATTGTACTGGATGCAGGCTCTGAGAAAGCACCGACCGTCTTCACGGGCGGTGTGGATATCACCGACGAAGTGATTGGAAAACTCCAATAAAGGAGCATGAGCATGGAAAAGACAGTCAATGAGATTGCAGCTCTCATCGGCGGCACGGTCAGCGGTGACGGCAATCGTGTGATTCGCAGCCTTGCCGCGCTGGATGCGGCGGGGGCGGACGATCTCGCCTTTGCCGTTCCGCCGCATATCGATGCGGCACGCACGGCGGCACAGGCGGGCGCACTCCTCCTGCCGACGGGCACGGAGGGCTTTTCGTGTCCCGTCATTTTTGTTGCAGAGCCAAAGGCGGCGTTTGCAAAGCTGCTGACGATCTTTACCCCGCCCATTGAGCACGCTGTAGGTGTGAGTGAAGAGGCATATATCGGCGCGGACGTTCAGATTGGAGAAGGCGTAACCATCCTGCCCTTTGCCTACATCGATGACCACGCCGTACTTGGTGCGGGCGTGACGATCTATCCCCATGCCTACATTGGGCAGTACAGCGTGATCGGCGAGCATACGGTGATCTATCCGAGCGTGACGGTGCGCGAGCACTGCCGCATCGGGGCACGCTGCACACTCCACAGCGGCGCCGTCATCGGCGCGGACGGCTTCGGCTTTACAACGGAGGCGGGCGTGCATACAAAGGTACCACAGGTCGGCGGGGTCGTGATCGAGGATGATGTGGAGATCGGCGCACATGTCGGCATCGATCGCGCGACCCTCGGCGCGACCGTCATCGGCAAGGGGACGAAGATCGACAACCTCGTGCATATCGGGCACAACTGCAGCATCGGTGCGAACTGTCTCATTGTCGCGCAGACGGGCATCTCCGGCTCGACGAAGGTCGGACACAACGTCACGTTCGGCGGGCAGGTCGGCACGGTCGGGCACATCAATATCGGCGCGAATTCGGTCTATGCCGCGCGCTCAGGCATCATCGGCGACATGCCCGAGGGCGTCTTCTGTGCGGGCTTCCCCGTGCAGCCGCATGCGGAGTGGCTGCGCGTACAGGCGGCAATCCGCCGTCTGCCCGAGGTGGTGAAAAAAATAAAGTCCCTCGAAAAGGAGCTCGAGGGGCTGCGCGGGAAGCACTGAGATGTTCTCCTACTATACGATGAAAGCGCTCAGCCGTCTGATCTGCCTCCTGCCGCACGGCGCTGCAATGGCGCTTGGGGCGGGGCTGGCACGGATCGCATGGATCTTTGTCCCTGCAAAGCGCAAGCGGCTTGCACGCGAGCAGGTCATGCGCTGTCTGGGCGTCCCTGCGGCGGAGGCGGAGCGGATCGCACGGGCGAGCAGTCTGCGCTTCGGCCCCATGCTGATGGAGGTACTGCGTTTCCCTGTGATGAAGGATCGCATGGCGGATTATGTTACGATCACGGGTGCGATCGCTGAGGTGCGCGCGGCAGTGGCTACGGGGCACGGGGCGATCTTTGCTACCTCGCACAGCGGCAACTGGGAGCTCATGGGCGGTGCGTTCGCCTGTGCGGGGCTTCCCCTCGTCGGCGTTGCAAAGAAGCAGAGTGCAGCGGGCATGGATCGCTGCATCAACGAATACCGTGCCCTCGTCGGTATGCACATCACGTACCAAACGGGCGTGCGCGAGATGTTCCGTATGATCGATGCGGGCTGGATCATCGGGCTCATCAGTGACCAGGATCCGAGCCTGCGCGACGGCGTCATCGTCGACTTCTTCGGACAGCCGACGAATGCCTTCACGGGAGCGGCGGCGATTGCGCGTCGCTGCGGCGTGCCGATCTTTCCCGTCTTTATCCATCGTGAGGCAAATGGGCATCATATCGTCACCGTCGATCCG
>CAUVFG010000006.1:0-25150 GCA_963551125.1 uncultured Selenomonas sp.
AGTGCGGGCAAAAAAGATGCGCTAAGATGATGGTGCTGAATTTATCAGTGCTTCCTACAGGAGCAATGGACGACGGCGGCGCTTGCTGTCCGGCGTATCAGAGGGAGGTTTTTCTATGATCGATATTTCCGATCGTATACCCAAGTCCCTTGCGGACAAGATTGTGAGCGCGGAGACGGCGGCAGAGTACTTTGCCGACGGCATGACCATCGGGGCGAGCGGCTTTACGCCGTCCGGCTATCCGAAGGCGGTTACGCTTGCCATCGCCGAGCGCATGAAGAAGAATCCGTTCAAGGTCAACATCTGGACGGGCGCTTCGACGGGTCCCGAGCTGGACGGTGCTCTGGCTGAAGCGGGCGGCATCCTGCAGCGTCTTCCCTATCAGACGAATGCGCCGCTGCGTAATGCGATCAACTCCGGTCTCGTGAGCTACATCGACATGCACCTTTCCGAGGTGGCACAGCAGTCGCGTGAGGGCTTCCTCGGCAAGATCGACGTCGCGCTCGTCGAGGCGGTTGCCATCACCGAGGAGGGCATCATCCCCTCGACCTCGGTTGGCAATACGCCGTCCTACATCCAGAGTGCGGACGTGGTCATCGTCGAGGTGAACACGAGCCAGCCGATGGAGCTCGTCGGCATGCACGACATCTATATCCCCCTCGATCCGCCGAACCGTCTGCCCATTCCCATCACGAAGGCGGGTGATCGGATCGGAACGACCTTCATCCCCTGTCCGCTCGAGAAGATCAAGTACATCGTCCCCTGTGACATCACGGACAAGACGCGTCCGCTCGCTCCGCTCGATGATGCGGCACGCAAGATGGGCGCATTCACGGTTGAACTCCTCAAGAAGGAGATCGCCGCAGGGCGTATGCCGAAGGGTCTCCTTCCACTCCAATCGGGCGTTGGCAACGTTGCAAACGCGGTTATCGCGGGCTTTGTGAACTCCGACTTCACGGATCTTGAGGTCTACACCGAGGTCATCCAGGACGGCATGTTCGACCTTGCGGATGCGGGCAAGCTGAAGTTTGCGTCGGGTACGGCGTTCTCGCCCTCGCCGGACGGTCTCCAGCGCTTCTACAAGGACATCGACAAGTACAAGAAGATCATGATGCTCCGCCCGCAGGAGATCTCGAACAACCCCGAGGTTGTCCGCCGTCTCGGCGTCATCGCGATGAACACGGCGATTGAGGTCGACATCTATGGCAACGTCAACTCCACGCACGTCACGGGCACGAAGATGATGAACGGCATCGGCGGCAGCGGCGACTTCGCACGCAACGCCTACCTCACGATCTTCTACACGCAGTCCGAAGCGAAGGGCGGCAAGATCTCGTCCATCGTTCCGTTCTGCTCACACGTCGACCATGGCGCACATGACGTGGACATCGTCATCACGGAGCAGGGGGTTGCGGATCTGCGCGGCAAAGCCCCTCGTGAGCGTGCACTGGAGATCATCAACAACTGTGCACATCCGGACTTCCGTCCGATCCTGCTCGACTACTACGAGCGTGCACTTGCAGCGACGAAGGGCGCACAGACGCCGCACCTTCTTGACGAGGCGCTTTCCTTCCATCAGCGCTTCCTCGCGACAGGGTCGATGCAGAAATAACCAGATAAAGAGGGGGCAAACCCCTTTAGGGTATAACCCAACACAAAAGAACTGTAAAAGGAGAATACATTCATGAGCAATGAAAAGATCCAGGCGGAGCTTGACAAGTACAATGCCGCCGTAGAAAAGGCAACGGCGAAGTTCCCGGCGCGTCCCCACATCCCCGAGCAGGGACTCTACACCCCGCTTGATATCAAGGAAACGGACTACGCAGAGGACATCAGCTTCCCCGGCGTCTATCCCTATACCCGCGGCGTTCAGCCGACGATGTACCGCGGACGCTTCTGGACGATGCGTATGTACGCAGGATTCTCCACGGCGGAGGAGTCCAACAAGCGTTACCGTTACCTCATCGAGAGCGGCGCAACGGGACTTTCGTGCGCGTTTGACCTCCCGACGCAGATTGGCTACGACTCCACGGATGCCATTGCAGAGGGCGAGGTCGGCAAGGTCGGCGTGGCGATCGACTCCCTCGCCGACATGGAGATCCTTTTCGATCAGATCGATCTCGGCAAGGTCTCCACGTCCATGACGATCAACGCTCCTGCATCCGTCCTCCTTGCGATGTATATCGCTGTGGCGGAGAAGCAGGGCGTGTCGGCAGACAAGCTCAAGGGCACGATCCAGAACGACATTCTGAAGGAGTATGCGGCACGCGGCACGTACATCTTCCCGCCGCGCCCGTCCATGCGCCTTATCACGAACATCTTTGAGTATTGCTCCAAGAACGTCCCGAACTGGAACACCATTTCCATCTCGGGTTACCACATCCGCGAGGCCGGCTCCACGGCATCGCAGGAGATTGCATTCACCATTGCGGACGGCATCGCCTACGTTGAGGCCGCCATCAAGGCAGGTCTCAGCGTCGACGATTTCGCGGGACGCCTCTCCTTCTTCTGGAACGCACACAACAACGTGCTCGAAGAGGTTGCGAAGTTCCGCGCGTCCCGCCGCATCTGGGCAAAGGTCATGAAGGACCGCTTCAAGGCGGAGAAGCCGAAGTCCATGATGCTCCGCGTCCACACGCAGACGGCAGGCTCCATGCTGACCGCACAGCAGCCGAACAACAACATCGTCCGCGTTGCACT
Source organism: uncultured Selenomonas sp. (assembly GCA_963551125.1). Taxonomy (GTDB): domain Bacteria; phylum Bacillota; class Negativicutes; order Selenomonadales; family Selenomonadaceae; genus Centipeda. The sequence goes on from CAUVFG010000006.1 coordinate 2,701, forward strand.
CCAGACGGCAGCTGCCGTCATGGGCGGCACGCAGTCGCTCCACACGAACTCCCGCGACGAGGCACTTGCGCTTCCGACCGAGGACTCGGTCATGGTCGCCCTCCGCACGCAGCAGATCGTTGCGTACGAGAGCGGTCTCGCCGATGTGATTGACCCGCTCGCAGGCTCCTACTATGTCGAGGCGATGACCAACCGCATCGAGGCAGAGGCTTGGGAGTACATCAAGAAGATTGACGATCTCGGCGGCGCCGTTGCGGCGATCGAGAAGGGCTACATCCAGAAGGAGATTCAGGACAGCGCCTACAAGTGGCAGATGGACGTCGAGTCCGGTGCCCGCGTCATCGTCGGTGTCAACAAGTTCCAGGTGGAGGAAGAGGCGCCGAAGAACCTGCTCCGCGTCGACGCATCCGTCGGCGAGAAGCAGAAGGCGAAGGTCGAGGCGATGAAGGCGAAGCGCGACAATGCAGCCGTGCAGGCAGCCCTCGCCGACCTCAAGACGGCGTGCAGCGACGAGCACGAGAACCTCATGCCGCACATTCTCGCAGCGGTCAAGACCTACGCAACGCTCGGCGAGATCTGCGGCGTCATGCGCGAGGTCTTCGGCGAGTATGAGGCGCATGTCAACCTGTAAGAGGCGGACGCATACGATTAGGTGAATGCAATGGGAGCATGCCGCAGGGCAAACTGCGGCAGCTCCGTTCAGGAGGAATATAAAAATGGCAGAGAAAATCAGAGTGCTCGTTGCAAAGCCGGGTCTGGATGGTCATGACCGCGGTGCGAAGGTTGTCGCCCGCGCGCTGCGCGACGCAGGATTCGAGGTCGTCTACACAGGCCTTCGTCAGACCCCCGAGGAGATTGCCGAGGCAGCTCTGCAGGAGGACGTGAACGTCGTTGCGATGAGCATTCTCTCGGGTGCGCATCCGCATCTCTTCCCGAAGGTTGTGAACCTGCTGCGCGAGAAGGGCATGAACGACGTGCTCGTCATCGGCGGCGGGGTCATCCCCGAGGGCGACATCCCCGCACTCAAGGATGCGGGCGTTGCCGCCGTCTTCACGCCCGGTACACCGACCGGCGAAGTGGTTGACTTCATTAAGGAGCATGTGGCGTAAGAACCCACACTGAAAGGATGGATGACAGGCAAACGTATCTCGTCTGTCATCCATTCCCATGTTTCCTATGGAGCGACTGCGCGAAGGAGGTGGGCGCATGGATATTGCAGCCGAAGTGCTGAAAGGCAACCGCCTCGCACTCTCGCGCGCCATTACGGCGATCGAGAACGAGCGTGAGACGGCGACCGACATCATGAAAGCGCTCTATCCGCATACGGGACATGCCTATGTGCTGGGCATTACCGGCCCTCCGGGTGCGGGCAAAAGCACCATGACGGACAAGATTGCCAAGGAATACCGCAAGCGCGGGAAAACCGTCGGCATCATCGCCGTCGACCCCACGAGCCCCTTTTCCGGCGGTGCCATTCTGGGCGACCGCATCCGCATGAACGACCTGACGCTCGATGAGGGCGTTTTTATCCGCAGCATGGGAACGCGCGGCAGCCTCGGCGGCCTCTCGCACAAGACTGCGGACGCAGTAAAGGTCATGGATGCGTTCGGCAAGGACATCATCTTTGTCGAGACCGTCGGCGTCGGGCAGTCCGAGGTGGATATTGTGCGGGCGGCGGACACTACCATGGTCGTACTGATTCCGGGCATGGGCGACGACATCCAGGCGATCAAGGCGGGCATCTTGGAGATTGGCGACGTGTTCGCCATCAACAAGTCCGATCTTGACGGCGCGGACAAGCTCGTCCGTGAGATCAACATGATGCTGGATCTGGACGATCACATGAGCGACTGGCGACCACCGATCCGCAAGGTCGTCGCGAACCGCGGCGAAGGGATCGCGGAGCTGGTTGACACCATCGAGGAACATCGCAGCCACATCGAGGACAGCGGTGTCCTCACCGAGCGGCGAACGCGCCGCACGCGCGATGAGATGCTGGATATCCTGCACGCAGGCGTCCGGCGCAGCATCGAGCACCGCATTGTCGATACGGGCAGGCTCGACGACTATGTGGCGCAGATCAAGGCACATGAGACCGACCCCTACACCGTAGTGGGCGATGTCATGGCCGAAATGTTATCTTAACAGTGGAAATTGACAGCAATTTCCCAAGGAGGAAGTACCTATGTTCAAGGTTCTGGCAGTAGATCACATCGGCATTGCCGTGAAGGATCTCGAAGAGGGGAAGAATTTCTGGTCGGATGTGATCGGTATTCCTTGCACAGCTGAGGAGACCGTCGCCGAGCAGAAGGTTACAACGACATTCCACCCGACCCCGAATAAGAGCGAGATCGAGCTGCTCATCGGCACGGCAGACGACAGCCCGATCACGAAATACATTGAGAAGAAGGGCGAGGGCATTCAGCACATCGCTCTGCGCGTTGACAACATCGAGAACGCCATCGCCGACCTCATGGCGAAGGGCGTTCGCATGATCGACGAAAAGCCGCGCATCGGTGCAGGCGGCGCGAAGATCGCGTTCCTCCATCCGAAATCGACGAAGGGCGTTCTTCTCGAAATCTGTGAGCATGAGGATCGCTGAGCGTCCTTTTCTTTAACACAAAGCCGCAGGACGCTTCATTCCGGCGTTCCGCAGGCACACATACAGGAGGGATATGATGTCCACAGTCCAGGAAAAAATTGAGCTCATGCTGGAGAAGAAAGAACATCTCATGCAGGGCGGCGGTGCCAAGAACATCGAAAAGCAGCACAGCAAGGGCAAGCTCACCGCGCGTGAGCGCCTGAACCTGCTCTTCGATGAGGACAGCTTCGTCGAACTGGATATGTTCGTTCGCCATCGCTGCACGAACTTCGGGCAGGATAAGAAGGAGCTGCCGGGCGAGGGCGTTGTCACGGGCTACGGCACTGTGAGTGGCCGTCTCGTCTACGCATTTGCACAGGACTTCACGGTCGAGGGCGGCTCTCTGGGCGAAAAGCACGCGCACAAGATCTGGAAGGTAATGGATCTCGCAATGAAGATGGGCGCACCCTGCATCGGCATCAACGATTCGGGCGGCGCGCGCATCCAGGAGGCGGTTGACGCACTCTCGGGCTACGGCGGCATCTTCTACCGCAACACGAAGTCCTCGGGCGTCATCCCGCAGATCTCCGTCATCATGGGACCCTGCGCGGGCGGTGCAGTCTACAGCCCCGCGCTCACGGACTTTATCTTCATGGTGAAGAAGACGAGCCAGATGTTCATTACGGGACCTGCCGTCATCAAAGCGGTTACGGCGGAGGAGGTCACGGCGGAGGCACTTGGCGGCGCAATGACCCACAACAGTCGCTCCGGTGTTGCGCATTTCGCGGCGGAAAACGATGAGGACTGCATCGATCAGATCCGCTATCTGCTCTCCTTCCTTCCCAGCAACAACATGGAGGAGACCCCGCGCGTGGAGACGGGCGACGACCCGAACCGCCAGGATGAGAGTCTCAACACGCTCATCCCCGACAATCCGAACGCGCCGTACGATATGAAGGACGTTATCCGCGCTATTGTCGACAACGGCGAGTTCTACGAGGTGCATCAGCATTTCGCAACGAACATCATCTGCTGTTTCGCACGCTTTGACGGTCGCACGGTCGGCATCATTGCGAACGAGCCGAACGTCATGGCGGGCTGCCTCGATGTCGATGCATCCAACAAGTCGGCGCGCTTCATCCGCTTCTGCGATGCGTTCAACATCCCGCTCGTCAACCTCGTCGACGTGCCGGGCTTCCTGCCGGGCGTCGATCAGGAGTACAGCGGCATCATCCGCCACGGCGCAAAGATGCTGTATGCATACAGTGAGGCGACAGTGCCGAAGGTCACGGTCATCACGCGCAAGGCATACGGCGGATCCTACATCGCTATGTGCAACCGCGAGCTCGGCGCAGATCAGGTCATGGCATGGCCGACGTCCGAAATCGCCGTCATGGGACCTGCGGGTGCTGCCAACATCATCTTCCGCAAGGATCCGGACAAGGAAGCACGTACGGCGGAGTACATCGAGGAGTTTGCGACCCCGTACAAGGCGGCGGAGCGCGGCTACATCGACATGGTCATCACGCCGAGCGAGACGCGTCCCTACATCATCACGGCGCTCAACGCGCTCGCGAGCAAGCGTGAGGACAATCCCGCGAAGAAGCACGGGAATATTCCTCTCTAAGGAGGCAGAATATGGCTACAAATACCGTGGCGCCGGAAATCGTCGCCGCCATCACCGCCGCTGTTCAGTCGGCAATGGGAAGCAAGGTCGTCGCCGTGCGCATCAAGCCCGCAGAGATCTGGACGCTTGCCAACCGCAGCAATATTTGAGGATGACCTGCGTATGCAGGAAGTTTGTCGCAGGGGAATCACGGACAGAAAAGGCGTGCTTCCCTTGGGAATATAAATGTTGGAGGAATAACACATGAAGAAGTTCAACATCACGGTCAACGGCACTGCTTATGAGGTTGAGGTCGAGGAGGTACGCGCAGGCGGCGCTGCCGCTCCTGCCGCTGCACCCCGTCCAGCTGCTCCGGCACCGGCTCCTGCTGCAGCACCGGCAGCTCCCGCAGCACCGGCAGCACCCGCTGCAACGGCGGGTGCCGGCGAGCAGTCCGTCGATGCTCCGATGCCGGGCAAGATCATCGAGGTCAAGGTCTCGGTCGGTCAGGCTGTCAAGGCGGGCGACACGCTCCTCATCCTCGAGGCGATGAAGATGCAGAACGAGATTGCTGCTCCTGCAGACGGCACGGTCAAGGCGATCAACGTCAGCGCAGGCCAGTCGGTCAAGGTGCGCGAGTCCATGGTCATCCTCGGCTAATCTTTCGCGACATTATATGGGGAGTCCCGCAAGGGACTCCTTTTTCTTTTGCCTCTGATTGCACGGAAAATCGTTCTTTGTTATAATAATAGCGTTGTATACAGGAAAGGGGAGAGAGGTGACGGGATGATACGGCTGATCTTTTCGGATATGGACGGCACGCTGCTCGATGAAAACGGCAACCTGCCCGCAGGCTTCGGCGCGATGTACGCGCGCCTGAAGGAGCGCGGCATTCGCTTTGCGCCCGCCTCGGGACGGCAGTATGCTTCGCTCGTGGAGACCTTTGCACCGTGGCAGGACGAGCTGATCTTCGTTGCGGAGAACGGGACGCTCGTGATGGAACGTGGCAGGGAACTTTTCTCAACGCCCGTCGACCGCGCACTTGCGCTGCGTGTCATGGAGGCGGGCGAGGAGATTGCGGGTGTGCACGCCCTCTTCTGCGGAAAGCGCTATGGCTACCTGCACGAGGGGGACAATACGCCCGACTTTCGCACGGAACTTGCGAAATACGTCTCGAAGTCAATGGTGGTGGCGAACTTTGCCGCTGTGGACGATGTGCCGATCAAGATGGCGTTCTGCGACCCGACGATGCGCGCGGAGACGAGCATCCTGCCCGTCCTGCAGACGTTTTCGGATCGCCTGCAGGTCACGCTCTCGAGTGCGGAGTGGGTGGATGTCTACAGCAAGGGTGTGAGCAAGGGCGTCGCTGCACGGCAGATACAGGAGCGCCTCGGTCTCTCGCCCGATGAGTGCGCCGCCTTCGGTGACTACGGGAACGATCTGGAGCTTATGGATGCCGTGACGTACAGCTTTGCGATGGAGAATGCCATCCCTGCGGTACAGGAGCGCGCGCGTTATCGTGCGCCGAGCAACCGCGAGAACGGTGTTATGACGATCTGCGAGCGTATTCTCGCGGGCGAATTTGACTGAGGTACACAATGCGCTTTGACTATCATATGCACCTAGAGTATGGCTCCTATGACGAGGACTATGCCGAGGGATTCTTCCGCGCGGCGGCGGAGCGCGGCGTTTATGAGATCGGTTTTTCCGAGCATTCGCACACCTTCCCGGAGTTTGAGCAGCTCTACTACGACGATCTCATCCTGGACGACAGCTTTGTCGGCATCTTTCAGCGCACATGGCTGAAGACGAACAAGTTCAAGTACACGCTTGACGAATACTTTGCATTCATTGAAAAACTGCAAAAAAAGCACAAGGTGCTTGCGGGCATCGAGGTCTGCAACTTCCAAAATCAGGAGGCGGTCGGCGAGATCCTCCGTGCCCATCCGTTTGACTACGTCATCGGCTCGGTGCACTTCCTGCGCGGCTGGGCGTACGATACGGGCGCAATCAAAGCCGAGTGGGACAACCATCCGCTTGCGGACATTTACGAATGGTATACCGAGGAAGTGGAAAAACTCGCAGCATCGGGGCTTTACGATGCCCTCGGGCATCCGTTTAACATCCGTCTTTACAAACATTTTCCGGACTTTGACGTGACGCCGTATCTCACGCGCGTTGCGCGTGCAATGAAGGCGGCGGACATGATCGTCGATCTCAACACGGGGACGTACTACCGCTATCCTGTGGAGGAGTTCTCGCCGTATCCGGACTTTATGCGTATGGCGCGGGAATACGATCTGCCGATCATCACGACCTCGGACGCGCACAAGCCGGAAGACTGCGCCCGCTATAACGAGGAGGCGGTGCAGTACGCGCGCTCCTTTGGATTCACCGAGCAGATCCGTTTTACGGGTGCACGCGGGAGAGAGCGCGTCGCACTGGTGTAGAAAAGCCATGTGAGACAAGGAATGTTACCCGAGAGAGGAGAGCATGAGATGAGCACAACGATACGCCGCAGCACAGGGCTGCTGCTGACCTTCCTGTTCTTGCTTGCCGTAAGTCCCGCCGCACTCGCTGCGGATGCGCGAGCGTGGACGTGGCTGAGTTCGGGCGAGAAGTATTCCAAATACTATGCTCCTGCTTCTGTGCACGTCGTGCAGCGCGTGACACCGCCGGGGCAGACGCAGTCCGTGGCGACGGAGATCACGGGGGAGATCAAGACCTCGTTCAGCTACGAGGGAGCAGAGGAGACGATCCGCAACTACAAGATCGGTCACGTCATCAGTGACCCCGCGCAGCTTTCCTATGCCGTCGCGCAGGTACGCGTCGTCCCGCAGAGCCGCATCGTGCAGTACCTCAGCGAGACGTTCTACGATGAGGCGGGCAATGTCCTCTGGTCAAAGGGCGAGGGCAAGGAAAAAGAGATGAACTCCCAGCAGTTCGACGAGGAGTTCTACGCCGCGATTGTCGACATGGTCTTCCACCAGGGCGAGATGGCACGCCTGCATGCAGACGACCGCTGGATCGTCCTCTGGACGGACGAAAGCCCGACGGGAGTGAAGACGCAGGTGACGGCGGACACATCGACCATGCGCCGCGTGGGGGATAACATCATCTTCTGGGCGTGGACGGAAGTGCGTGACGCGCAGGGCAAGGCGGTCGAGATCAAATTCGACAAGCGCGCGGTGAACCTGCCGCAGGGCACAGAGCGCATCATCACGGGGAAATACTGGTCGCCGACAGATGGATGGCAGCCGCTCGATGACGGCTATGAGGGCGCCTATCGCATGATTGCAAGCGAGGCACCCGAGGGGCGCGGACTCATCCGCCTGCGTGCCTTTGCCGACGGCTACAGCACATGGGTCGGACGCTATCGGATTCAGTGACTTTGCGTATGCGGAGTGGCGCCGCGCTTTCATAGGAAAGGGAACGGGGAACAATGCCGATCAAGATACCAAATAATCTGCCCGCGACGAACGTCCTTGAGGGGGAGAACGTATTCGTCATGAATGCGGCGCGCGCGTACGGACAGGATATTCGTCCGTTGCGCATCCTCATTTTGAACCTCATGCCGATCAAGGACGTGACCGAGACGCAGCTCCTGCGCCTCCTCGGCAACACGCCCTTGCAGGTGGAGGTGGACTTCATCTACACCGAGTCCTATATCCCAACGCACACCTCGCGTGACTACCTCACGGAGTTCTACGGTACATTCGCCGAGGTGCGGCATAAGAAATACGATGGCTTCATCATCACGGGCGCGCCCGTCGAGCAGCTGCCGTTCGAGCGTGTCGCGTACTGGGACGAGGTCACAGAGATCATGCAGTGGAGCCGCAAGCACACGTACTCGACCTTTCACATCTGCTGGGGGGCGCAGGCGGGGCTCTACTACCACTACGGCATCCCGAAGTATTGGACAGAGAGGAAGATCTTCGGCGTTTTCGAGCATTGCCTCTCGGTACAGCATGAGCCGCTGCTGCGCGGCTTTGACGACATCTTCTATGTACCTCATTCGCGCCATACGGAGACGCGGCGTGAGGACATCGTACGCGTACCCGAACTGACGGTTCTCGCGGAGGGCGATGCGGGGGTCTACATCATCGCAAATTTGCGCCGCCGTCAATTCTTCATCACGGGACACGCGGAGTACGACCCCATGACGCTTAAGGCGGAGTACGACCGCGATCTCGCGGCGGGACTCGACCCCGACATCCCGTGCAACTACTACCCCGAGGACGACCCGAACCGCGCGCCCGTTGTGCGCTGGCGCAGCGTCGCCCACCTCCTCTTTGCGAACTGGCTGAACTACTACGTCTACCAGGGCACGCCGTACGTGCTGGACAGCCTCGACAATGCGGACGACTGGGAGTACCACTCCGGACTTTGAGCCTCGTCCATGTTCAGTAAAAATTCATTTTTTTGGTCTAGCATAGAGAGGAACTGATAACTTTTATTTGATGGGAGCGATGATAGGTGCAAAAAAAATGGGGGGCGGCGCTCCTTCTCTGCGGCGTCCTGCTGATGGGTGCACGCCCAACCTCTGCTGCCGAGGAGATTCCGAAGCACGTCTATGAATGGGTGCAGTCAACGGCACGGCAGGGATATTACTTTAATAAGGAGCAGATTCAGTATGCGGTGGATGCACACGGCTACATCGATCTCACGAAGATCGTTGTTCCGACGCTCCGCATCTACGACAATATCCAGATTCAGGATGTTGTATCAAAGCGTCGTTGGCGGATGCTGCCGCTCGACGGCTACAGCGACCTCTCGGGCGCAGCGGAGTATCTGATGATTGACCTTGCTGCGGGCGTTGTGCACATCACGGTGCATGAGGATCTGGACAGCGGATGGGGCACACTCTCGCGCGAGGAGAATGCGAAGGAGATCACCCTTGCCGCACTTTCGGAGAAGGATGTCGAGAAGAAGTTCTTCGATGCCATCATCCACTACGCCGCTGCAAATCAGGATGCTCTCATTCATCGTTCGCGCGGTATACTTAGCGACGCGGATCGCAGGGCACTTGAGCAAAAGAACCATCCGGAGCTCCAACAGAGCGACAACACCCATGATAAGAACGCAAAGAAAGACAAGAAAGAAAAGAAAAAGAAGAAAGAATAGCAAAGATACTGCCGCCCGCACTGTGTGGGCGGCAGTTCTTTTTTGTAGCTTTTTCCGTGAAAACAAGGTATAATGGTACTAGGAACTACCAGCAAAGGAAGGGACATCGCATGACAGATAAGGAATGGATGCAGCTTGAACTGAACCGCATGGTAAAAGCTGAGGGTGGCAAGGTCAGCGTCGAACGCATGACCGAGATCGTGTCGGAGCTCAGCCGGCGACTGCGTGAGAATCCGAATCTGCCGCGTGAGGTGAATACGCTCACCGCGGACGAGCTGATCGCGCGCGCACGCAAGAAAAAGGGGGAGGAGCGCTACCGCATCATCAAGCGCGTCCTGCGCATGGAGCCGGACAATATCACGGCAGCGTGCATGCAGATCGAGTATCTCGCCAAGAATGCCGATGACCGCATCCACCACTACGAGGATCTGACGCGCAAGGCGACAGCACGGCTCCAAGCAGAGGGCGTATTCTCCGAGGAGAACATCGGCAAGTTCTGGCAGCTGCCGGCAACGAAGCCCTATATGTTCCTGCGCCTGTCCTATCTCGAATCACTCATCGGGGCACGCAAGCTGCGCCTTGCGGCAAAGGAGTGCGTGGAGATGCTCCGCCTGTCCGAGCTCGATGCACTCGGACGCCGCTATCAGCTCATGTTCATCTATTCGGCAATCGAGGAGGGCGATGCGGCAATCGCACTGTATCAGCGCTACGAGGAGGGCGTGGCAATGATGTATCTGCCGCTTGCGATGCTCTTCTATCGCCTTGGCAAGATGAAGATGGCGCGCAACTTCCTGCATGAGCTCGCAGCGGTCAACAACGACACAAAGGCGTTCTTCGAGCGTGGGGTGCGGGGGGATCTTCCCACGCGCGCACCCGGACGCCATGCCGGCTCCTTTGCCATCGGTACAATGGAGGAGTTCGGGGAGGCGGTGACGGACAACGAATTTGCCTTTGTCGGCATGGAGGCCTTCTTCGCATGGGGGCTCAGCGAACTGTGTGGTGCGCAGGAGAGTGAAAATAGCGGCAGCGTCACTTGAATGACGCATGCATCTTCTCCTGCCCGTAAGGAATGTCGGGGGGCATCCCCACGGGATTCGTGACACCGGAAGTTCTCGTGAGAAGGGGGAAACGAGATACATCCGGAAGATTCGCCGCACCACTCGATTTTCAAGGAATCGCTGATAAAATAGACCTTCCGATTGGCGTAGCTTTTTCCGTTCGATTGAGGAGGCAAACCGGACACAGAGTGGGGCTCTGTGGAGGATCGAGGGCAAAAAGCGGGAAAAAGATGTGCTAAGATGGCGGTGCTGAATTTATCAGTGCTTCCGCAAAACGCATATGGCACAGCAGCGATCGGTATCCTTGCGGGGAGCGGGGGGATTGCTCCGGGGTCATAGGAATGGGGACATATGCTCCGCAGGCTGAGCGGGGCAGATATGGAGGGGACAAATGGGACTCTTTGACGGATTCCGAGGCGGTGAAAAGACTACCGTAATGGGAATCAAAGATGCGATCAAGGAAGAACTGGATCGCAATGACATGAACTATGAGATCAGTGATGAGAGTGAGGAAGACCGTCAGGAAACGTACTTCTATATGAGGAATGAACTCGAGAATGATGAGGCCGTCACGGTGGTCATCGTCGTGCGCGAGTTGTACGATCAGGTGGATGATGCCGACGGTTTCATCAAGATCAAACTCTACGATATCGCCTACCTCGAGGAGTCCGACCTGCGCGCCGAGCTCCTCGCAAAGATCAACGCGTGGAATGCCGAGTTCCGCTATGTGAAGCTCTGCCTTGACCGCGATCAGGACGTCGTCATCGACATCGACTTGCCGCTTGACCTCCACAGGGGGGAGTTCCAGCCGGACAGCGTCATGGCGATGATGGCGGTCGGCATGCGCGTCGTGGAGAACATCTATGACGATCTGATGAACCTGTGCACGCGGGGACATCAGCCCCGTGCGCAGGAATAAACGGAGCGGATTCCGAAATACGCATCTTGAATGGAGGATCCCATGGGACTTTTTGACGGCTTCAGCGGAAGCGAAGAAGGGCTCAAGAACAGCGCGTTCGAAGCAATCAAGACGGAACTTGACAAACAGAACATGAAATACGGCGTGGATGTGACGGAGGACGGCGAGGATCAGATCATCCGTATGCGTCAGCAGCTTGACAACGGTAGTGTTGTCAGCATCGCGATTGTCATCACCGAGAATGGTGACACGAACGATTTCATCAAGATCAAGTACTTTGGTCTGGTGCGCCTCGATGAGAACTCGGATGAAAAGGTATTCCACGAAAAACTCAACGAGTGGAACAGCCAGTACCGCTATGTGAAATTCGTTGTCGATGACGAGCGTGATGTCGTCGTCGACATTGACCTGCCGCTCGACCTGCACGTCGGCGTCTTTCAGGCGGACAGCTTCATGGCGATGGTCGGCGTCGGACTGCAGGTGCTTGAGGAGGTATACCCCGAGCTGATGAAGCTGCGCTGGGCATAGAGTTATGGGGATGAGAAAGGGGCTGTTGCACGAAGTCGTTTTGACTCCGTACAACAGCCTCTGTTCGTGTTAGCGCTCCAATATATTCAGCTTCTCTTCGTATGGTCGATCTGCGGCACCTTCAGCCCTTTGCGCAGATAGCTCTGCTGGAGCTGATAGATACTCTGGACAAGGCGCTCGCGCTCGCGGTTGGAGAGTGCGTCGCCGAAAGAAACCCCGATATGATACGTCATTCCGAGATTCGTCTCGATCGGCGTCGCCCTGCGTATCGTACCCTCGGTCTCGAGCGTTCCGATGTGCGGCAGATCCGGCACACGCACCGCGAGAGGGGCGTCCATCAGCAGCGGTTCATCGTGCACAAAGCACAGCCCGCCGCCGCTGATATCGATGAGAGCGACCTCACGGTAATTCTTTAGACTCCCGTGATCGCCCGGCAGCTTCACCTCGATCGACATCGGGATGGGCACGCGGACGAAGTCGCGCAGCTGGATACGCTCCGCGCTCTCGGGCAGATCGAGATACCAGATCGTATCCGGCAGCTGTGAGGCAGCGCGGTAGGGAACAGCGAAGTGATAGACGCAGCCGGAACCCGTCAGATGGCATTGAAAGACCTGCCCGACCTCCGGCGTATTGACGAATTTGCCGATGGGGATGCCGAGACGCACCGTCAGTGCACCCGTAGGATGTCCTGCCGTCTGTTCCTCCTCACTGAGCTCGAGCGTACCGTAGTAGTCGATCTCAAGTTCCTTCTCGATGATGTGAATGGCGGAACCGTGCCGCAGGAGCGCGGCAAGTTTGTCTCCCTCAAGCGTCATGACATCATACCCTTTCTCTCTGCTCCCTTTTTTTCTAAGGAATCGCTGATAAAATGAAGTCTGCCAGATTGGCGTAGATTTTTCTGTCCGATTGAGGCAGCAAACCGGACGCATAGCCAGAGCTATGTGGAGGATTTGCTAACGAAAAGCGGGCAAAAAAGATGCGCCAAGATGGCAGTGCTGAATTTATCAGTGCTTCCCTAAGGATAACAAAGTCTCGTGACAAAGTCAATTTATCCGTGCCGTGCGGCTTTGACTTTGTTCCCTGTTCGGGATATAATGAAAAATGGGTAAATTGACTCATCTTGAATACAGGAAAAGGGATCGGTGGACGCGATGGCGATGAAGATAGACAGCAGCATTTCCCGCAGCACGTCGATGGCGATGCCGCGTGCGGAAACAGAGGTGGGCGTGCGCGGCGCAGCGACCGACTTCAGCATGGAGCTGGCGGATCAGGAGTCGTCCATGTCGCGTGAGGCGATGGATCGCCTGCTTGCGCAGATCGATGAGCAGGGTGCGCGCCTCTCGAAGTCGCCGACGTTCGATGAACTGCGCTCCTATCGCTCCCTCATTCAGAACTTCATCGGCGAGGCGGTCGGCACGATGTACGAGCTGCGCACACAGGCGGGCTGGGATCGCCTCGGCCGGCAAAAGGTCTATACCTCCGTGCGCAAGATCGACAAAAAACTCGAGGAGATGGCGGAGAAAATCCGCCTCGGACAGGCAGATCAGCTCGACATCATCGCGAGCCACGATGCCATCCGCGGACTCCTCGTTGATCTCTACATGTAATGGCGCGTCCAAAGAAAAATGTCGCTGTGTCCGCACCTGTCGGCGATGAGACCGTGCGGGAGGAGTTTCCGGAGAACTGGGCGGACGTGCGCGGACACGCGGCAATCATCTCTCGGCTGCGTGCGCTTGCCGGCGCACAGCGTCTGCCCCATGCCCTGCTCTTTTGCGGGATGGAGGGCGTCGGCAAGCGGCGCACGGCGCGTGTGCTCGCGCGGACACTGCTCTGCACGAGGGGCGGAGATGCGCCCTGTGGGTGCTGCGATGCCTGTCGCACAATGGCGGCGGGTGTGCATCCCGACTACTTCGAGGTTGTGCCTGAGGTGCGCGGCAAAGGGGCGGCGATGATCCGCACGGAGGCGGTGCGCGACATCCTCATCGCCGCATCGGGCGCGCCCGTTCAGGCGCAGCGGCGCATCATCCTCATCGACGGTGCGGAGACAATGAACGAGACGGCGGCAAACCGCCTCTTAAAGACCCTCGAGGAGCCGTCGGGCGAGGTGCTCTTTATCCTCGTGACGCATGCCTATGACGCCGTCCTGCCGACCATCCGCTCGCGTGCGGTGCGCATTGCGTTCGGCGCATTGCCCCGTGTGGAGATTGCGGCAGCCCTCATGGAACGCGGTGTGGAGGACGCTGCGGCGCTTGCCGCGCTCGCGGACGGCAGCCTCGGGCGGGCGTACGCGCTCGCGGATGAGGGGCTTGCCCTGCGCGATGAGGCACTCGATCTCCTTGCGCAGCTCAGAACGCTCGGCATCGAGGACCTTTGGGGGCGTGCGGCGGAGATCGGTGCGCGTCCGCACGCCGAGCGCACGGCGTGGATTGGCTTTCTGCAGATGGCACTGCGCGACCTGCTCATCCTGCATGAGGATGGGGCGGCATCGGAACTCTACCATATCGACCGCCGTGCGGAGCTCACCGCACTGCTCACGCAGCTGACACGCGCGGATCTCTTTGCACTGATGGAGGAGACGCGCCGGCTCACACGTCGCTTCGCAGCGAACGTGAACCCCGCACTGCAGGTAGAGGCATTTTTGCTGCGGGCGCGCGAAAAATAAGAACGCCCCTATCGGCTCGCAGGCTCGCCACTTCTACACGTCCCGCGCACAGGCCCCGCTCTGACGGGGGAAGCTAAATAGTGAAATTGTCGTCCCCCCAGCCTCCCCCCGTTATAACAGGGGATCGCTTGCGGTGGTGGGGCACATATATATAATCTCAGGAGGAAGTTTTGCAAACGATTGTAGGTGTCCGCTTCAAGGCAGCGGGCAAGATTTATTCCTTTGGGCAGGGGCAGCTGACCATCGCCGAGGGCGACTACGTCGTCGTTGAGACCACACGCGGCATGGAGTGCGGCAAGGTTGTCATCGCCTCGCGCGAGGTGCCGGACGCGTCCCTCCCGCCGAACCTGCGCGTCGTGCATCGCGTAGCCGATGCCTCCGACCTCGCACGCATCGAGGAGAACCACACGCGTGAGCGTGAGGCGCGTACGGTCTGTGAGGAGAAAATCCGCGAACTCGGGCTGAAGATGAAGCTCGTCGACGTGGAACTCACCTTCGACCTCTCGAAAATGCTTTTCTACTTCACGGCGGACGGACGCGTCGACTTCCGTCAGCTCGTGCGCGAGCTCGCGGGCGTCTTCCGTACACGCATCGAGCTGCGCCAGATCGGTGTGCGCGACGAGGCAAAGATGATGGGCGGCATGGGCTGCTGCGGGCGGCCGCTGTGCTGTGCGACCTTCCTCGGCGACTTCGTCCCCGTCTCCATCCGCATGGCAAAGGAGCAGAACCTCTCGCTCAACCCGACGAAGATCTCGGGGATCTGTGGGCGGCTCATGTGCTGTCTGAAATATGAGAGCGAGGGATACGGCTGTGGCGGCTGTATGCGTGCGAAAAAGGCGGAGTACACACCTGCGGTCAATGACCGCGTGATTGCCGAGGATGCTGAGGGGCGTGTCGTGGCAGTCAGTGAACAGCGGCGCACGGCAACCATTCTTACGGACGATGGGAAAACCCTTGTCGCCGCATGGGAGGACATCGTGCGCGTCGAGGGCGAGGACGGCGCGCCGCATTCGCATGTACCGCACGAGGGACGGCAACGCGCACCGCGTGATCGTGCGCCGCGCGAGCGCAGCGAACGCAGCGTGCGGAGTGAGCAGGACGAGCGCACGGAGCGCCCCACAAAGAACACGGGCGAACGCCGCCGTGCGCAGGGGGGCAGACGGCAGCAACGCCGCCCGCGTCCGGCGCGCGACGAGGCATCCCATGAGTGAGTGGATCGACCTGTGCCCACGCGAGCGCATCGATGATCTGTGCACAGGCGGCCGGCGCATCATCCAGCGCACGGATGAATTCTGCTTCTCCATGGATGCCGTTCTGCTTGCGCATTTCCCGCAGATGTCGGGGCGTGAACGCATTCTCGATCTCGGCACGGGAACGGGGATCATTCCGCTCCTCATTGCAGACTTCGCGGCGCATATTACGGCGGTTGAGCTGAATCCTGTGCAGGCAGAGCTGGCTGTGCGGAACGTACGGCTGAACCATCTCACAGACAAAATAACCGTGCGGGAGGGCGACTATCGCGACCCTCCCGCTCTTTTTGCGTGCGGAGAATATGACCTCGTATTCAGCAATCCGCCGTACCGACCCGTGACAAGCGGAGCTCTTAGCATCGGCGCACGTGCAGCGGCACGGCACGAGCTGACGGCGACCCTTGCCGATACCGTGCACGCAGCGGCGTATGCCCTCCGTCATGGCGGGCGGCTGGTGATGGTGCATTTGCCCGAACGCCTCTCCGAGATCGTCCTTGCCCTGCGCGCGGAAAGCCTTTCCATCAAGCGGCTGCGCATGGTGCAGCCCCGCGCTGACCGTGCGCCGAACCTCATGCTCATCGAGGCGGTGAAGGGAGCAGCACTCGCGGGCATGCGCCACGAGCCAGTCCTCATTGTGCGCGATGCGAAGGGGCGGTATACCGAGGAGATCCGCAAAATTTACGGGCAGGAGATGTGAACTTATGATTGACGTTTGCGGACGAGCGTAATATAATAGAAAAATGAGAAAACTCCATAGCCGGTGAACGCAGTGCCCCGCACTGTAAAGGATGGATACTTCCTACTGTATGATGAAGGGGAGAAAGCAATGCTCAAAGGAATGAAGGCAAAGCGGCAGCTCGCCACATTCGTGGCACTCGCCGTCGGCGGCGCGTTCGCAGGAATGCCTGCGGCGTATGCGGCAGAGAGTGCGACTGTCGGAACGGGCGGAGCACAGACGGGAATCAATGGAGTGGGGACGACGACAAATCCCTACGGTGACATTGTCGGCACGAATCTGATAAACGGTTCGGTGACGGACAACACGCTTACCATCGGCACGGCAGGGACAACGAATCTTCCCGTTGTGAACGGTACGGTCTCGGCGGGTGGAACGAGTACGACGAACACCGCTGTGACGGGCAACACGCTCGTCATTAACAGCATAAAACTCACGGGCAATGCGTACGGCGGCATCGGTCTCAATATAGCTCAGGTTTCGGGTGCGGCGCAGACAAATCCGAACACGGTCAAGATGAATGACGGAATTGTCACAGGATCTGTCATTGGTGTGCGCTCGACCGCGGGCGGCGTGGCGAACGGCGGGGTGGAACTCGCGGGCGGTACGCTGACTGCAAGAACCGGCACCGGGACCGCAACGGATGGAATTGCGATTGCGGGCGGCATGGGAAAGACCTCTGCCATCAACAACACAGTTACGATAGCAAATGGCACGGTCGCGGGCAAGGTCTACGGCGGCTATGCTGAGAATGCGGCCGGCGGAACGACGGGCAACCGCGTTATCCTCGGCGATGTGAACGGGAGTGCCACACCGAACCTCAGCAATGCGTCCCTCTACGGTGGCAGCAACTCCACGGGCGTTTCGGGCGGCAGCCTCGATGCCATTCGGAACAACCACCTGATTGTGCAGACCAAAGGCATTACGGCAAACTCCGCGCAAAACTTCCACACGTACGAATTCCATCTGAACACGGGTGTTGCAGCGGGCAACACCATGCTCACGCTCACCCACAACAACGATGCATTCGGGCGCGCGGTTGCGTGGGAGGACATCAAAGTCGACGCGACAGGTTGGAGCGGCAAGGGGGTCAATGCACAGGGAAAGAGTGTGCAGGACTACTTCGGCGATGTCGGCACGGTCACGCTGATGGCGGATGGCAACACAGCGACCAATCGCACATCGAATCTGAGATTTTCCAACTATACATCGCCCAGTACAACGGATTGGAGCGGCGACTACGAGTACCGCATCAAGCTGCGCACGCAGACGGATACGGCAACCTCGACGACGCGCAACTACGTTGACGCAGAGCTCCATCGCTACCAGAACGCGAACCATACACATACGGGTGGTCTCAGCAGCGGGAAAAATACAATCTATGGCGGCTATGCCATCTGGGAAAACCTCGGCGGTCAGACCGGCAATAAAAAGGTCGTCCAGGACAATACCCTTGTACTCAACAATGCGACGGGGCTCGTTTCGGGCTACGGCGGCTACACCTCCACGGGCGCAGATGCCGTGCGGAATAAGCTGACGCTGAACTCCGGCACGATCGAAAATCTCTTTGGCGGTGTTGCAACGGGGACGGGACTGGTCGATCACAATGAGGTCACAGTCGCGGATGGCACGGTGACGGGCGATATCTTCGGCGGCAAATCGGATAATTTGACCTCGGGCAATGGCACTGCCTACAGCGGTACGGGGACGGTCACGAACAACAGCGTCACCGTCAACAAGGGAACGGTCAATCGCATCACGGGCGGCTACGGCACAACCACGGTCAGCTCGAACAGCGTTGCGATTAACGGCGGAGCAAATGCCTCGCGTACCACGGTCTACCCCGTTGTGCGTGGAGAGGTCAAGGGCGGCGCGATTCGCGGCGATAACAGCGTGAACCGCAAAGCTGAGCAGAATACGGTCACGATCACCGAGGGCGATATTCAAAATACTGTCTACGGTGTATTCGGTGAGCTCTTCGGCGCAGGCAGCTCCACCAATGCACATGTTCAGCTGGTCAACGACAATCACGTCAAGATCAGCGGTGGCTCTACCCACAAGGTTTACGGTGCGTATCTGACGGGCTATGGCGGGCAGACGGGCACCGGTACGGCGACGGGCAACACCGTCGAGATCTCGGGTACCGCAAAGGTTGCCGAAACGGCATACGGTGCGGCGGCAGACGGCAACGCAAGCCTTGACAAAAACAGCGTCACCGTCAAGGGCGGTGCTGTGCATGATGTCTACGGCGCAACGGCGAACGGCACGGGAGCTGTGAAGGGCAATAGCGTCACCATCGAGAACGGCAGGGTGGATGACAACGTCGTCGGCGGTGAGAACACCGCAACGAGCACGAAGGCGGGCTCTGTTACGGGCAATACGGTCACGGTCAAGGGCGGCGAAATCGTCGGCGACATCTATGGCGGCGTGACCTATGCAGCGAAATCCTCCGGCGGCAATACCGTCACCATTACGGGCGGTACGCTCACGGGCGGTACGCGTCCCGACGGCACGCTGCGCGGCAATGTGTACGGCGGCTACGCGCGTGGGACGGATACATCGGTCGAGCAGAACAATGTGGTCAACCTCGGGGCGGATGACGGCAGCTACACGGCGAACCTTACACAGGCGACCATCTATGGCGGGCACAGCACAGCGACGGGCAATACGCTGAATGTCAAGGGGCAGAACATTACCGTCAAGGGCGTGCACAATTTCACGAACTATAACTTCTACCTCACGGACAAGGTTGACAAGAACGCGACGATGCTGAAGGTGACCGATCACAACGGCTTTGAGAACCAGTATTCGGGAACCACGCCCGTGAACTTCTCGAATGTCAAGATCAACCTTCAGAATATGTCGGCGAAGCAGATTGCGGGGCGTGTTACCCTTCTTGAGGGCAATGACGACTACGCGCTGAAATTTCAAAACTACACCCCGACAGCAGCGTGGCTGATCTCCCCGACACACAGCGACTACGAGTACGCACTGCGCCTCGTGCGTTCCGACGGCACCGAGGCTCCCACCGGCACGACGACGGGCAACCGCGTTCTGTTGGACTACAACCGTTTCCAGAACGGCAACGTCGCATACGATACGACGAGCGACGATACAGATTGGTTCGCGGGGCGCTCCTACGGGGGGCATACGACCGAGCATAATATCCTCACGATTGACAAACCACTCAGCCGCAATATCACAGCATACGGCGCGAAGACGATGGGAGCGTCCGGCGGCTCCGGCGGTACGCGGGGGAATACACTTGAGATCAAGTCGACGGGCAGCAATGCCTACCAGGTGACAGCAGGTTACGGCGGCTATATCCACGAGGCTGCCAACAGCGGCAAGGTGGAGAACAACATCCTGCGCATGTCGGGCGGCACGGCGGGCACGCTCTACGGCGGCTACTCAGCGGGCACGGGCGAGGTCAGCGGCAACAACGTCTACGTCACGGGCGGCAGAGTGTCGGGCAATATCTATGCGGGCTATGCTGCGACCGCAGGACAGGCGAAGGGCAATACGCTCACGCTTGGCGCGGACGATGGCAGCTACGGTGCGACCATCGCAGGAAATATCTATGGTGCGAACGATAACGGCGCGGGCAAGGGCAACACGCTCGTCGTACAGGCGGGCAATGTCTCCGTGCAGCAGGTGAAAAACTTCGACACCTTCAAGTTCGTCCTTCACAACGACACGCTCATCGACCATACCATGCTCAAGATTGAGCAGACAGGCGGTCTGGGCGGTACGATTAACATGGCGAATATCACGGAGGATGTCAGCAAATTCCACCTGAACCCGACATGGACGGGCTCGCATTCCGTAAAGCTCATCGAGAGCAACGGACAGATGACATTCTCGAACTATGCGAAGAACCAGGATCGTACGTCAAAGTACGCGAATACGAACTATGAAGTCTACCTGCATACGGAGAACGATCAGACGCAGGGATCCGACCTCCTGCTGACCTTCAACCGTCTGCGCGACGGCGACCGCAGCTATGACAGCACCAACGCTTCTGCGGCAGACAGCAGGGTGTTCACGGGCATCTCCGCGATGAATCACGATGTGGAGAACAACAAGCTCCGTATTACGGGCGTACACGCAAGCGGCATTGACAACTACGCCGCAGCAGGTGTCACCACGGGCACCTCCGGAAGCCTGAAGAACAATATACTCGCGATTGACAGTGCAAATGCACTCAATATCCGCGATGTCTACGGTGCATACGCAGCGAATACGAGCACCTCGAGCAGCTCGGGTGGAAGCAGCGGTTCGGGCAGCAGCGGCGGCTCGAGCGATATGAAGAACAACAGCGTCACACTCCTGCGCGGCGCACTGACCGGCAACATCTACGGAGCCAAGAGTGAGAGCAAGGGGAAGGCGGACGGAAACTGGGTAAAGGTGACGGGCGGCTCCGTGTCCGGTGCGGTCTATGGCGGCTGGTCGACAAGTAACGATGCACAGAACAACAGCGTCGACCTCTCCTCTGTCCAGATCGGCGGCGATGTCGTAGGTGGTCACGGCAAGGCCGCAAAGAACAATACCATCACACTGCGCGGCACCGAGGTCGGCGGCATCGTCTACGGCGGTCAGCTCACGAGCGGCGCATCGGCAGCAGTCAAGGATGGGAACATACTGAACGTCTATGACATGGGTGCGAAAGTCGGGTATTTCGAGGATTTCCAGAACATCAATTTCTACCTCTCCCCGAAAGCCGACCTCTCGAAATCCATGCTGACCACGACACAGGCAAAGAACAAGGACATCAGCGGCAGCACGATCACCATGGAGCTCGACGGCGGATACGCGCCGATCGGCGTGGGCGATGACATCAGCCTCGTCAGACTGCCCGACGCTCAGAACATTGTGACGGCAAACAACCTCTCGGGTCCGACTTATCAGACGACGAAGGGCGTTACCCTCGACTATGAGTACACACTGAATACGCGTGGTACGGCATCGACGGGCACGAAAAACGAGCTCTTTGCACACGTCACGAATATCAAGGTGAAGGACGAGACGAAATCCCTCGTCGAAACACAGGCAGCGGCAATTGCCTTCCTTGCAAGCGGTTCCGACCTCCTCACCGATGTCGGCATCCCCGCAGCCGAGGCGGCGGCGACCCAGATCGCGGATATCGTGGATACCCCGTATGCCGGCAGCGAGAAGAACTCTGCTGCTGCCACCGCTCCACTCTCCACCCTCGGCAGCTACCAGCTGTTTGCGGCACAGAGCTATGGCAGCATACGCCTCAAGACCGGCTCCTACGTTGATACGAAGGGCTGGAATCTCAACGTCGGCTATGCACGCCGCAACGAACTCCTCGACCGCTCGATCACATTCGGGCCGTTCGTCGAATACGGGCGCGGTTCGTACGACTCTTACCTCGACGACGGCACACACGGCGATGGGAAAACGAGCTATCTCGGCATCGGCGTCATGGCGAAGTCAGAGAGCGAGAGCGGCACCTACCTTGAGGGCAGCCTGCGCGTCGGCAAGGCGAAGTGCGATTACGGCGGCACAGTCGGTGATCGTGCGACGAGCTACGACGGATCGAGCACCTACTTTGCCGGCCATCTCGGCATCGGTCAGAAGAGAGAGTTCCTGAACGGAAATAAGATCGATACCTATGCCAAGTATTTCTACGCGCATCAGGCGGGTATGAGCACGAAACTCTCAACCGGTGAGACCTATGATTTCGGCGCATCGACCTCGAGTCGCATCCGTCTCGGCACACGCTTTACCATGAAGAACGACATGGACGGCGAATTCTACGCAGGGCTCGCGTGGGAGTACGAGTTCGACGGCAAGGGCACGGCGTCCTACCAGGGCTTCGACCTGCCGAGCACGAGTCTCAAGGGCGGCACAACCCTCCTCGAACTCGGGTATCGCTTCGCTCCCGTGGACAGCACCGTCAGCTACGGGCTGAACCTCACGGGCTTCAAGGGCAAGCGCAAGGGTATCACGGGCGGATTCAACA
>CAUVFG010000007.1:0-24119 GCA_963551125.1 uncultured Selenomonas sp.
TCCGACTTCCGGTCAGCAGATACCGCTCATCGGAAGTTTTCTTTATAATTTGGCAATTATCATTCTGCTTGTCACCAACGGACATCATATGATTATTGCGGCTCTCATGGAGAGTTTCCGCGTCGTGCCGATCGCAGGGATCGAGCCGAATATCTCGATGGCGCTTCTGATTGCGAATTTTACGAACGGCATCTTTCTCACGGGCATGAAGATTGCGATGCCGATTACGTTTGCAATTCTGCTCACCAATGTCGGTCTGGGGATCCTCGCACGCACCATGCCGCAGATGAATATCTTTGTTGTCGGTATTCCAATGCAGCTGATGATTGGTATCACTGTCCTGTCGATGATCATTCCGTTCTATGTCCTCTTTTTGGATGTGCTGTTCAATGAAATGTATGGAAATATATCACTTGCGGTGCGAGCCCTCCAATAGCCTTCCGTTTGTCTTCGATCTGCAGCGCTTTGCGGGGGAAAAGACCGAGGAACCAACGGCGAAGAAGCGCGCCGATGCGCGTAAGAAGGGGCAAGTTGCGCGCAGTCAGGAGGTCAACAGCGCCTTCGTGCTGCTCGTTGGCTTCTTCGGGCTGAAACTTCTGTGGGACTCGATCTATGTATCGATTGCGACCTATACGACCTATGTGTTCAGCAACCTGAATCAGACCGTCGATACGGAGAACATTCTCCGTATCTTTATCAACATTGTCCTCGTTCTTGCAAAAACGGCATTTCCCATCATGATTTTCATCATGATCATAGGACTTGCTATCAACTTCTTTCAGGTGGGGCTGAACTTCAATACAGAGTCCATCGAGTTCAAGCTCGACAAGCTCAATCCCATCAATGGCTTCGGGCGTATCTTCTCGAAGCGGTCGCTCGTGGAACTCGTGAAGTCCTTCTTTAAGATTCTCGTGATTGGCTTCTTTCTCTACCGCTTTATCCATGAACAGATCCTTGCGATGCCACAGTTCATGTTCTTCGATCTGACGACGAGTCTCACACTCGTCGCGGAGATCATCTTTCAGATGTCGTTCATCGTCATCGGTGTCATCATGATTATGGCGTTCATGGATTTCGGCTATCAAAAGTGGCAGACGACGCAGGATCTAAAGATGTCGAAGCAGGAAGTCAAGGACGAGATGAAGCAGACGGAGGGTGACCCGCAGATCAAGGGAAAGATCCGCCAGAAGCAGCGTCAGATGGCGATGGCGCGCATGATGAAGGAAGTCCCCAAAGCCGATGTCATCATTACAAACCCGACGCACTATGCCGTAGCGCTTGCCTACGAGCAGGGAATGATTGCGCCGACGGTCATCGCGAAGGGGCAGGATCTCGTGGCACAGCGCATTAAGGAGATCGGGCGCGAGACACGCGTGCCGATCATCGAGAATAAGCCGCTCGCGCGTACCCTCTTCGCCACGGTCGAAGTGGGCGGTTCTGTGCCGCAGGAACTCTATCAGGCAGTTGCAGAGGTGCTTGCGTACGTCTATCGACTGAAACACGCGCGCCGCGGTGCATGAGAATACGGGTAATTTTTCTAATCCATGACGAAAGTCTTATTAAATATTTGACGTACTTGTAATATTTGATATAATATTGAGAGGACGAATGACTTGTTCGTCCTTCTAAGGGAACGAGGGAGTGAGTGAGAGCATGGCAGCACCGCAAACCGGCAGTGTAAATCCTCTTTCATCCGGGAATCTCATACAACGATACAGTGATGTCTTGATCGCCGTTGCCATTGTGACAATCGTCATCATGATGATTATCCCTCTGCCGACGATCATTTTGGATGTTCTTATTTGTCTGAATATTACGATTGCACTCCTCGTCGTCATGTCGGCGGTCTACAATGTGGAGGCGTTGGATCTATCGGTCTTTCCCTCCCTGTTGCTGATTACAACACTGTTTCGGCTGGCTCTGAATATCTCATCGACGCGTCTGATTCTCCTTGATGCCTATGCCGGAGAGGTGATTACGGCGTTTGGCAACTTTGTTGTCGGCGGCAATCCGGTGGTCGGCTTCATCGTTTTCGTCATCCTCGTCATCGTCAACTTCATCGTCATCACAAAGGGATCGGAGCGTGTGGCTGAGGTCTCGGCACGATTCACCCTCGACGCGATGCCCGGTAAGCAGATGGCGATTGACGCCGATCTCAACCAGGGCGCGATTACGGATGCGGAGGCGAAGCGCCGCCGTGAGAAGGTGCAGCGTGAGTCGGATTTCTTCGGCGCAATGGACGGTGCTTCGAAGTTTGTCAAGGGGGATGCGATCGCCGCGATCGTCATCATGATCATCAACATCAGCGGTGGCTTTGTCATCGGTATGCTGCAGCGCGATATGGATGCAGCGCAGGCGCTCCAAACATACACGCTCCTGACTGTCGGCGAGGGGCTGGTCGCACAGATTCCGGCACTCCTCATCTCGACGGCGACAGGTATCATCGTCACGCGCTCGGCTGCGGAGGGGAACCTCGGCAGCGATCTCGTGAAGCAGCTCTTCCGCAACGCACGCATCTTTATGATCCTCACGGGTGTCCTTCTCTTTCTTGCCATTATGCCGGGGTTGCCGGGCGTTCCGTTCACAGTGCTTGCGGCAATCTGCGGCGTGATCGCATGGAATCTCAGACGCGGGCAGGCGGTGGAGCAGGAGGTACAGCAGGTCGAGCAGAAGGCGAAGGCAAAGAAGGAGGCGACAACCCCCGAGAATATCGTGTCGCTCCTGCAGGTCGACCCGATGGAGCTCGAAATCGGATACAGCCTCATCCCGCTCGTCGATACGGGGCAGGGCGGCGATCTGCTCGACCGTATTGTCATGATACGGCGGCAGTGTGCGCTCGAACTCGGTCTTGTCGTGCCGACGATCCGCATACGGGATAATATACAGATCAAACCGAACGCGTACATTATTAAGCTTAAGGGCATCGAGGTTGCGCGCGGTGAGCTGATGCTCGATCACTATCTCGCAATGAACTCCGGCACGGTGTTCGAGGAGGTTCCGGGCATTGAGACAACGGAGCCGGCATTTGGTCTGCCCGCCCTCTGGATCTCGGAGAACGAACGCGAGCAGGCGGAGCTGAACGGCTACACCGTGGTCGATGCAGTCTCCGTGCTCGCAACGCATCTCACGGAGATCATCAAGCAGCATGCGGCTGAGATTCTCGGCCGTCAGGAGACACAGAACCTGCTCGACAACCTCCACAAGAGCAACGGTGCGCTTGTGGATGAGGTTGTCCCGAATCTCCTCAGCGTGGGTGAGGTGCAGAAGGTGCTTGCAAATCTCCTGAGCGAGCGCATCTCCATCCGCGACATGAGTACGATCCTCGAGGTGCTTGCCGACTACGGCACCGCAACGAAGGATACGGACATCCTGACGGAGTATGTGCGCCATGCAATGGCGCGGCATATCACACAGCAGAACGTCCAGAACGGAGTGCTCCCGTGCATTACGCTCGATCCTGCGATTGAGAACAAGATTGCGGGCAGCGTGCAGCGAACGGAACACGGCTCCTATGTCAGCCTTGACCCCGAGTCCATGCAGAAGCTTCTGATGGCGCTCGAGGAGGAACTCAAGAAGCTGACCGATCAGGGCTATCAGCCCATCGTGTTGACGAGCCCAACCGTGCGGCCCTATTTCCGCAATCTCGTGGAGCGCTCCATTCCGGGGCTGATCGTTCTCTCCCACGCGGAGATTGAGCAGAATGTTGAAATCCAGATCCTTGGGGTGGTGAGAATCTAAATGCAGGTCCGAACGGTGCGTGCCTCCTCTGTAAAGGAAGCGATGGAACAGATCAAAGACGAGCTCGGCAGTGATGCCGTGCTCCTCCATACAAAGAAATATCGCGAGGGTGGCGTGCTCGGCGGCGCGGAGATGATTGAAGTGACGGCTGCGGTTGATGAAACGCAGGCGCGTGTGCCGCATGCGCCGTCGACCTATGTACCGCCCGCTGCGCCGATTCTGCCATCCAACGTGCTCAATCAGTATCGGATGAGTGAGCCCCCGATGGACAGTGCGACAGCCATACCGGCACGGGGCATTGTATCGGCATACGATACCTATGCTGCGGAACCGCCGCTTGCGGAGCCTTATGCAGCGGAGGCTGCGCAGCCCTATCTACCCCAGCCTGCGGCTCCGGTCTATGAAGCTGCGTCTGCGCCCGCACCGCCTCTACCGAGCGCGGAGACAACCTCGCCCGGAGAGGATTCACCTGCGGGGCAGGACGTTAAATCGGTCGAGCGCATTCGGCTTCTTGAGGATGAGCTCGCGCAGATGAAGACCATGCTTGCCTCCATGATGGCAGCGAATCAGCCGAAGGAAACAATTACGATCCAGGATGTGCTGCGCCGTCAGGATGTGCGTGCTGAACTCTGCGAGGAGCTGTCCGCGAAGATTCCCGTTGCAGACGTGAATCTCGACAGTCTCGACCCGCGCGCCGCGAGCGTCCTCTCAGGCTATCTCACACAGGTGATGCAGTTCACGGGCGGACTGAAGGTGGGGACACACGGCTCCCGTGTTGTTGCCTTCATCGGGACGACAGGGGTCGGAAAGACGACGACGCTTGCCAAGGTGGCGGCGCATTTTGTCTTGGAGCAGAACCTCAAGGGCGCGCTCATCACGGCAGATACCTACCGCATTTCGGCGGTGGAGCAGTTGAAAAAATATGCCAAGATTTTGGGACTCCCAGTGGAGGTTGTCTACTCTGCTGCAGACCTGAAGAAGGCGATTGCGCGGCATCGCAGTAAGGATTTCATCCTCGTCGATACGGCGGGGCGCAGCCAATACAACGAATTTCAGATGGATGAGCTGAAGGAACTGCTCGTCGCGCATCCGCGTATGGAGAAACACCTCGTCGTCAGCGCGACGACGAAAGAAGAGGATGTGGCGGAGATCATGAAGCGGTTCTCCGTGTGCAAGCCGGATCGCATCATCTTTACAAAGACGGACGAGACGCGGACGATCGGCATGGTTCTCAATTTGCTTGCGGGCGGAGACCTCCCCCTTTCCTTCTTATCGAACGGGCAGAGCGTGCCGGATGACATCATCCCGGCGACGGCGGATCGGCTTGCGGAGCTGCTATTGAGGAGATGACATGACAGATCAAGCAACGCGGCTGCGTCAGATGGTCGGCTCCGAGACGACGACAGCCTCCGCGCTCTCCCCTGCGCAGACAGAGGGGTGGGGGGCTGTGCGCGTGGTCGCAATCACGAGCGGCAAGGGCGGCGTCGGGAAGACCAATATTGCCGTCAACCTTGCAATCGCACTCCGGCGCAGGGGGCATCGGGTTCTGGTGATCGATGCCGATCTTGGCATGGCAAATGTGGGTATCCTGCTCGGGGTGGCCTCGCGCAAGCATCTGCTGGATCTCCTGCATCCGGAGGTGAGTCTGGATGATGTCATCGCCCGGACCCCGCATGGCATCCAGTATATCTCGGGCGGCTCAGGGATTGAAAAGGCGCTTGAATACGATCATGCGGAGAAGCTATTGCTCCGGAAAAAACTGGCGGACTGCGCGGCGCGTGCCGATCTGATCCTTGTGGATACGGGAGCGGGTCTTGGACGCAACGTCATGGACTTTATCCTGGCAGCCGATGAGGTGCTGCTCGTAACGACACCGGAGCCGACCTCACTCACGGATGCCTACGCTGTGATGAAGGCTTACAGTATCTATGCCGCACAGAGAAATCTCAGACTTATCATCAATCGTGTATACGAGGCGAAGGAGAGCCGAGAAGTTGCGCAGAAGCTCCAGCGTGCGGCAGAAAAATTCCTGCACATGCCCGTGGACTGTCTCGGTTATGTATTCGAGGACACGGCGGTTACGAAAGCCGTGCGACGCCAGACACCGCTCCTCAAGAGCATGCCGGATGCGGCGGCGGCACGCTGCATCGATGCCTTGGCAGAGGCACTTCTCACGGGCGGCGAAATGAATGTGAAACGCGGTTGGAAAGGTTTTTTACAGCAAATTCTTAAGTTTTAAGCGAACCCAAGGAGGATATTTTAGATGGCGGGCGAATTGGTACAAGCAAGGGGTGTTTTATTCATCGGACAGAGGTTGGAAATATATTTTGAAAACAGCGAGGAGGGTGCCGCCGGCTATACGAGCCGTATCGAGGATATTGTCGGCGACGAACTCGTTGTCGCTATGCCCCTCGATGAACGCCGTGTGCCAGTGATCCCGCGTCCCGGGGAGAACCTCTATGTGCTTGCCGGTGGTGACGGCTGCCACTATCGCTTTTTCAGCGTGCACCACAGTCATGGACGCCATGAGGGGCGTATTCCGACGCTGCGTATTTCCGTGCCCGAGGTTGTAGAGCGCTTTCAAAAGCGTGGCCTGTTCCGGATCAAGGTAAACCTCACCGCGACCGTGCGTCTCGTTGACCGCGAAGGCAAAATCGATGCGCCCAAGCGCGTGCCCATTGTGGATCTCAGCGGCAGTGGTCTTGCATTCGCATGGCCAAAGTCGGTGTCGCTCGATTCGGAGGCCGCACTCGAGATCAATGACATCCCGGGGCTCGGCACACTTGAGCTGATGACGCGTGTGATGCGGTGTACGCGGATTGAGCGCGAGGAGGATGTGCCAATCTATCACATTGGCGTTCAGTTCCAATCGATTTCGCGCAGCATGAGGGATAAGATCATCCGTTATTTATTTCAGGTGCAGCGTGCACAGGTGGAGCACGTAAAAAATGACTGATTCAGTGAAGAGCAGGCCTGCGGCCGGCGGAAGAGGTGCGCCGCGCACGCGGATTGTCGTCATCGGTTCGTCGACGGGAGGTCCGCAGGCACTGCAGACGGTCATTACGGGACTGCCCGCGCATTTTCCCTGCCCTGTCGTTGTCGTTCAGCACATGCCTGCAGGGTTTACGAATGCTTTGGCGGGACGGCTGCATGGTGTCTCGCGCGTGAATGTGAAGGAAGCGCAGGATGGTGAGCTGCTCGAACCGGGATGCGTCTATATCGCACCGGGGAGCTATCACCTGCGTATTCTGCATGAATCCGGTGTCCGGCGCATCGCACTCAGCGACGAGCCGCCCGTTGGCAACCATCGTCCCGCGGTTAATGTCATGTATGACTCCGTCGCCCCTCTGGGCAGGGATGTTGTTGCCGTGATCCTTACGGGGATGGGGAGTGACGGTCGTGAAGGGATGCGAAAAATCAAGGAAAATGGCGGCTACTGCATTGCGCAGGATGAAGCGACCTGTGTCGTCTACGGAATGCCAAAATCCGTAATCGATGCGGGGCTGGCCGATGAGATATGCCCATTGTCGCAGATTGCAAGCGCAATCGAGGCGGCTGTGAGAAGATAGGAAATAGGGGGAGTATCAATGGATAACCAGTATATGGATATGTTCCTGGATGAGTCGCATGAGCATCTGCAGTCACTCAACGAAGGTCTCCTGCGTCTTGAGGAGAACATGGAGGAGATCGATGCGGTCAACGACATCTTCCGCAATGCACATACCCTGAAGGGGATGTCGGCGACGATGGGCTTTGCCAAGATTGCTGAACTTACGCATGAGATGGAAGACGTGCTGGATCTTGTCCGTAAGAGCCAGCTCAAGCTGAATGAGGACATTATAGACACGCTGTTCAAATGTCTCGATTCCCTGGAGCAGATGGTGGACAGCGTCGGCAATGGCGAGGCAGAGGACGTCGTCGATGTCTCCGACCTCGTGGCAAAGCTGAGCTCCATCTCCAAGGGTACTCCTGCGCCTGCTGCGGCACCTGCTGCAGCTGCCCCTGCCGGTGCGGCTGCGCCGACCGGCGCAGCTGACGGGACGGATCTCGACCTTGATGATATCGATCTCGATGTTATGAAGAAGGCGAAAGAAGCCGGCATGAACATGTTCCATGTCAAGGTTACCCTGATGGAGACCTGCGTGCTCAAGGCAGCACGCTCCGTCATGGTCATGCACGCGCTGGATGAGGTTGGTGATGTCATCAAGAGCATCCCGCCTGCCGAAGATCTCGAGCAGGAGAAGTTCGAGCGCAGCTTTGACGTGCTCGTCGCTACGAGCAGCGATGCCGAGGCCGTGCAGAACGCTGTGGATACAGTCTCCGAGATTGAGGACATCGCGGTAAACGCCATTGACCCTGACAAGGTCGGCAAAGAGGCGGCTCCTGCACCTGCGGCAGCTCCCGCAGCGGCTGTACCTGCGGCAAAGCCGGCTGCGCCTGCTGCGAAGAAAGAAAAGGGAAAGCCGGCTGCTGCGCCCGCGAAGAAGCAGCATCAGAGCCAGAGCGTCCGCGTTGACATTGAAAAGCTGGATACGCTCATGAACCTCATGGGCGAGCTCGTTATCAATAAAGTTCGTCTGGAGCAGATCGGGCAGACCCACCGTCTCGCCGATCTGATGGAGACGCTTGAGCAGATGGATCGTGTCACGGGTGATCTGCAGAACATCGTTATGAAGGTGCGCATGGTTCCTGTGAGCGCTGTGTTTAACCGCTTCCCGCGTATGGTTCGCGACGTGTCGAAGGAACTCGGAAAGGAAATCAACCTCACGATCGAGGGCGAGGAAACGGAACTGGATCGTACCGTTATCGACGAGATCGGCGATCCGATCATGCACCTCCTGCGCAACTCGCTTGACCACGGCGTCGAGAGCCCCGACAAGCGCGAGGCGAAGGGAAAGCCGCGTACTGGCGAGGTTGGACTCATTGCACGGCATGAGGGCAACAACGTTGTCATCATGATTACGGATGACGGTGCGGGCATTGATGCGGACAAGATCCGCAAAAAGGCAGTCGAGAAGGGCATGATCTCCCAGAGCGAGGCGGACAGCCTCGACGATGCGGATGCCGTTCGCCTGATCTTCCTGCCGGGGTTCTCGACGGCGGAGAAGATCACGGACATCTCCGGCCGAGGCGTCGGTATGGACGTTGTGCGCAGTAAGATCGAGGCACTTTCCGGGCACGTCGATGTCGAGACGCATATCGATGAAGGGTCTGTATTCAAGATCAAGCTGCCGCTCACGCTTGCGATCATCCAGGCGATGCTTGTACGCGTGCAGGAGGAGATGTACGCCATTCCGCTCACCTCCATCGATAGTACGATCAACATCGAGCCGAGCGATATCCAGACCGTCCAGAACAAGGAGGTCATCGTCCTACGCGGGGAGATTATCCCGATCATCCGCATGGAAGAGGCGCTGCAGGTTCCGCATACGAAGGACTCCGATGAGCACTTCGTCGTTGTCGTCCACGCGGGCGAGGCAAAGGCGGGCATTGTCGTCGACAATCTGATCGGACAGCAGGAAATCGTTATCAAGACACTGGGCAATCTCTTCGCCGGACTCAAGCTCTTCGGTGGGGCAACCGTGCTCGGCGACGGGCGGGTCGCACTGATTCTTGATGTCGCGACAATGATACAGCAGTAAAAGGGGAGGGCAAAGAAGATGGCAGATGATATGAATCAGGGAAATGCGCCGCAGAACTCACAGTATGTGGCATTCAACCTTCGTGACGAGGAATACGGCGTCAGCATTCTGAACGTGCAGGAGATCCGAAATCTGACGGACATCACGCGCGTTCCGTTTGCGGCAGACTTTATCAAGGGTGTCATTAATCTGCGCGGCTCGGTGCTCCCCGTCATTGATCTCAAGCAACGCCTTGGACTTGCGGAGACACCGTATACCGACCGCACGCGTATTGTCACGGTCTCTGTCGAGGATGTCCACGTCGGTATGCTCGTGGATGCCGTGACCGAGGTACTGAGTCTTGAGAATGCACCTATCGATACGAAGAAGGCGATGAATGCGCGCGAGAGCAGCCGATTCCTGAGCGGGATCGGCAATATCAGGGGCAGGCTCATCGTTCTCCTCAACCTCGAGGAGATTGTCGGTCTGCCGAAGGACGCGAAGTAAGGGCGGTAAGACGTTCTTTGCTGTGCGGTGATAAGAGGTAAGTTCTATGAGCGTAGATGAGAATCTGACAGAACTGTCAGAGCTGCAGCTGGATGTGCTCAGGGAGATCGGAAATGTCGGTGCGGGAAACTCTGCAACGGCACTTTCCCGTCTCATTCAGCGCCGTATTGAGATGAATGTGCCCCATGTGGCACTCGTTCCCATTGAAGATGTACCGGAATTTGTCGGCGGACCCGAGTTGGTTGTCGTCGGTATTTTCCTGCGCGTCTATGGCAAGGCACCGAGCAACATCCTCTTTCTCATCCCGCGTGACAGTGCCTTTGCACTCGTGGACACACTGCTCGGCCGGGAGCGCGGAGAGACGACGGAACTCGATGCGATGGATGAATCGGCGCTCATGGAGATTGGCAACATTCTTGCCGGCTCCTATCTGAATGCTTTCTATACGTTCACGGGCATGAGCATGCTGCCGTCGATTCCGGCACTTGCCGTGGACATGGCGGGAGCGATTCTCAACGTGGTTTTGGTTCAGCTCGGCGAGATGGGGGATCATGCACTCCTCATCGAGACAAATTTTGTCGCGGATGATCGGAGCATCAACGGGCATTTCTTCCTTGTCCCTGATCCCGGATCCCTTGGCAGCATCATGAATGCGGTAGGAGTTGGATGATATGCCGGATTTGATAAAAGTCGGTATGGCCGACTACAAAGTCGGCGAAGCTCCGTCCACACTCATCAGCTACGGACTGGGCTCCTGTATCGGTCTTTCCCTTTATGATCCGAAGGCAAAGGTGGGGGGGCTTCTCCACTATATGCTGCCGGACAGCAAACAGGCGCGCCCCTCGGATACGCCTGCAAAATTTATCGACACGGGATTTCCGCTCATGCTTGCGGACGTCCTGAAGCTTGGCGCGGTCAAATCCCGCCTTGTTGCAAAGATTGCGGGCGGTGCGCAGATGTTTGCGTTCTCGAATACAACAAGCGTTATGCGCGTCGGGGAGCGCAATGCACAGGCGGCAAAGGATCTTCTTGCCAAGAACGGAATCCCGCTCATTGCACAGGATACCGGTCTCAACTATGGGCGCACGGTCTCGATTGACCTCAACGATGGAACCTATACGGTGAAGACCGTCAGCAAGGGAGATAAGACAATATAGAAAGGCAGGTGACCTAATGTTCAAACTGGGTATGTCGCTTGTATTTTCCGTGATCGCGGCACTCATTGTATTTATTACGGGCATGTTTGGCGATGCGCGCGTGACGACAGCATTTGAGCGCAGCCTCTTGGCATTCCTCTGTGCAGGCCTGTTCACCTACCTCGTTGTCTTCATCCTGGAGGCGAAGGGGTGGGCTGCCTTTGACAAAGAACCTGTTGCGCGCATGCAGGATATGCAGGCGCAGCTCTATGATCCCGATGAAATTGATTTCGATGCCGTCGAGAATGGGGAGAAGGCAGCAGAGGAGTTCGCCGCACCGACGAATTTCCAGCCGCTTTCGGAGGACTCCTTTGTCCATATGAGGACACCGGACGGCGAGGGTGCACCTGCCCCGGGCTGATGCAAACGGATTGCGGGAATGAGAGGAGATGAGCGCAATGACGGCACAGCAGGCAGAAGATATCGATGCTCTGTGGCGCGCATATGAGACGGAAAAGACCGTCGATGTACGCAATCGGATCGCCGAGCACTATCTTCCCCTCGTCCGCCTCGTTGCCGGGCGTATTGCAATCAGTCTCCCGCAGCATGTTGACCGCGAGGATCTCCTCAGCAGTGGTTTTTTTGGTCTCCTGGATGCCATTGAGCGCTATGAGCCTGCGCGCGGCAATAAATTCGAGACCTATGCGGGCGTGCGTGTGCGCGGTGCGATGCTCGATCATCTGCGTGCAAAGGACTGGATTCCCGTCAGTGTACGTCAGAATATTAAAAAATACGAGAAAGCGGTTGCGCACCTCGAAGGGGAGCTGGGACGCACGGCGACCGACGAGGAGCTTGCCGCCGAACTCGAGCTGAGCATTGAGGGGCTGCATCATCTTGAGGGGCAGGTAAGTGCAGCGACCATCATCCCGTTGGAGGAGTATCTGCGTACAGATGCCCCCGCTTCCCTCGATGATGGTCCCGTGGAACATGCAGAGTGGACGGAGGTCAAGGAAACCCTTGCCGCTGCCATTGAGAAACTCCCCGAGAAGGAGCGTACCGTTGTGGCGCTCTACTACTATGATGAAATGACACTCAAGGAAATTGCGGCGATTCTGCACCTCTCGGAGGCGCGCATCTCACAGCTTCATACGAAGGCGATCTTCCGTATGCGCGGTTCACTTGCACGTATGAATGACGAATGATAATGGGGGCATCCGATATAGGTGCGGTTTGATGGATCGGGAGTGGTATTGTGGATCGTACTGTTGGGAGTGTGCGTGAGGGGTTTCAGCTGGTTGTCAAAACGGATGGTAACTATCTTACCGTATATCCGGAGAGTCAGGGCAGCACAGTCATTGATCTTTCCACGCTGAGAAAACGCCTTGAGGATGAGGGAGTCACGGAGTACGATGTGCTCCAGCTTGCAAGAGTCGTGCGTGCAGCAGACGGCTTTGAGGTGCGGCTCGATCCGCCGGTGAAGGATGGCGAGGAGAACGTCGTCATTCCATTTTCCATCGAGATTTCGCGTGATGCGATGACGGCAGCCGTGCGTTTTGATGAAAAAAAGGGGAATTTGCCGCCCTCCATTTCCGATGTGCTGGATGCGCTTGC
This sequence comes from uncultured Selenomonas sp., assembly GCA_963551125.1. GTDB lineage: Bacteria > Bacillota > Negativicutes > Selenomonadales > Selenomonadaceae > Centipeda. The sequence goes on from CAUVFG010000007.1 coordinate 12,614, forward strand.
CGCAAAGAAGGTCGTCTATGGCATCGACCGCGAGGCAATCGGGCGCGGCGTAGCTCGTCTGACCCCGTTTTTTGCGGCGCGTGGCACAGCTCCTGAGGCGGGGGTGGATGCACGTATCGAAAAGAAATTCGATATGGGAGAAAAGGGGCGTCCCGCCGCTCGCGCCTATGACCGTGTGGATTACAAAGATATGAATATCTTTATCCGCGCGCAGATGGGGGATGTGCTTGCCGTGCGCATTCCCGAAACTGCAGGGACTCCGGGAAAGAATGTATTGGGGGAGGATATCGCACCCAAGCCGGGAAAGGCGATTGCTCTCCCACAGGGAAAAAACACAAAGATTGTCAACAATCATGAGCTCGTTGCACTCATCGACGGGCAGATTGTCGATGATGGGAAGAAGATCAGTGTCGACCCCCATCTTGTGATCGACTCCAGCGTGGATGTCGGAACGGGAAACGTCGATTTTGCCGGCAGCGTCGAAATTAAGGGGGATGTGGAGAGCGGCTTTATTGTCAAGGCGACGGGGGACATCGAGATCAAGGGCATGATCGGCGGCGCAGAGGTTGAGGGGCGCAACGTGATCGTCCACGGCGGCATACGCGGCATGAATATCGGGAAGATCCGTGCAGTGGAGGATGTGAGTATTTCTTTCGTCGAAAATGCTAACATTTCCGCCGGACGTGACATCTTCGTCAACGATGTCGTTCTCCATTCTGAGATGCGTGCGGGGCATCATGTTCGCGTCGAGGGGCGGCGCGGCGTCATTACCGGGGGAAAGGTCGGTGCAGGAGAGTCCATACGCGCCAAAATCTTTGGCAACAACTTCTATGTGCAGACCAATCTGAACGTCGGTGTCGACCCCAATCTGAAGCATCGCTACGATGCACTTTCCAAAGAATGTCAGGAAGCGGTCAAGCGTCTTACGGAACTCCGCCTTTCGCTCGCCACGCTAAAGAAACAGCCGCTGATGAGCCTTTCGCCGCGACGCAGGGAGCAGCTGGCTGAAATGACACACGAGCAGTTCCCTCTTGCCGGGAAGATCAAGAAGATGCAGGAGGAGCTCGAGCAGATGCAGGAAGAGCTCGAGCAGATGAAAAATGGTTCCATCGCTGCATCCGATACCATCTATCCGGGGGTCAACGCAACGATCAACGGGGTGAAAAAGACGATAGAGGAAGAGCTGCGCAATGCGCGGCTGCAAATGCTGAATGGGGAAATTGCCGTAGGAATCTTCTAAAGAGAGGCAGGTACCACCATGAATGTCACGCCAATCAGTATGCAGATGATGTTCCCCCAGTCCAATGAGGCGGGGAATGTTCAGAGCAATATGCAGAACCAGGTCAATATCCAGCAGAGCTTTGAGTCCGTCCGTCAGAAGCAGGATGCGGAGCTCGCACGCCAGCAGGTGCGCGCCAAGGAACAGGCGAGTGAGGATGCACGCGTGAAGGATGACCCGGAGCGTGAGCGTCGGCGGGGCGGCGGTCAGGGACAACAGGGGCGCAGGTCACGCGGCGAGGATCACGGTGCAGAGCTGCTTGCGCGTCTCGCTGCCGATCCGAATCGTGGTGTTCATCTCGACATCAGTCTGTAATTGGATAAGGGAGGCGTCCTGTTATTATTTCCGTGACCGAAATTCTGGGTGCCCTTATCATTCTCGGAGCTGTTTTGCTGCTCATCGCACGTTATATCATTCAGCGGCGGCAGCGTAGCGATGAGGAGGATGAAGATCTTGCGGCCTCCATTGAGAAGTTGAAAAAGGAGCTGCAGCAGTCGGCAGATACAATCATCAAGAGGCTTGGCTCTCATGTGACAAAGCTCGAAGGGCTGCTGCGCGAGGCGGATGATCGACGCGTGCATCTTGAGTCGCGTGTCGCGGAAGCGCAGCGCCTCGAATGGGCGCTGCGTCAGCGCATTGAGGAGTTGGAGCGCCGTCTGCGTGACCTTGGACAGCCTCTGCCTGCACCCCCTGCTGCCGCGGCCCAAGTGAGCAGCGTGGAACCTGTGCCGCAGACGCCGGAAGCACGCCGCACAGATGGGGATGAATTTGCTGCCGTACTGCATCAGTCGATCTTGCGCGAACAAGCGCGTGCATCCGTAGAAAATGCTCCTGTGTATGCCGCACCGCCGACTGCTCCGCAGCGGCAAATACGGCAGGATATGCCACAGTCTGCGTCCCCACACGGTGTACCTGTTCATCCTGCCGCGGCACGGCCTGTTCCGCCTGTGCGACAGGTCGTACCTGCACAGCCCGTGACTCCACCTCAGCCACGCGTGGAAGAGGCACAGCCCGTGCGTGAGGACGAATCCATCGTCAAGGCGCGTGCGCTCCTGCGTGCGGGACGAACGATTGAGCAGGTTGCACGTGAGACGGGCGTCGAGATTGGCGCACTGCGGCTTATGAAACAGATGGTGCAGAGGGATTGACAAAACGAGAAAAGGTAGGTATAATACCTTTTGTTCGGGACGTAGCTCAGCTTGGTAGAGCGCTTCCTTGGGGTGGAAGAGGTCGTGAGTTCAAATCTCGTCGTTCCGACCATTTTCAGCATAGGAACCTCCGCGCAGCTTGCGTGGAGGTTTTTTCGCGTAAGGAGGAGGGTTCTATGAATCTGATTGTGGACAACGGCATCCTGCAAGTCCTGCTCGTTGCCGTCATGTTCCTCTCCATCATGGTGGAGATCAAGACGGGCGGGCTTGGCGTGGGCGTCCTGCTCGGCATTGTGGCGGCGGCGGTCTTCTGGGGCAGCCAATACACGCGGGGGCTTGTGGAACTCTATCACATTGCGGTCTTTCTCGCGGGCGTTCTCATGATTATCGTGGAGATCCTCCTGCCGACCGTGGGACTGCTCGCAGGGCTCGGCGTTGCGGCAATGCTCTACAGCATTGTGCTTGCTCTTGGCGGGGACATCGGCGCGCTTGCAGCGCTTGGGATTGCGCTTTTGATCTCCGTTGTGCTCTTCCTGCTCATCGTCTCGCGACTGCCGTCGAGCAAACTATGGAATAAGATTGTTCTGCAGAAGAGCTCGCGCACGGAGGAGGGCTATGTCAGTGCGGCGGAGCAATCCGAACTTGTGGGGAAAACGGGCGAGGTGCTCACGGAACTGCGTCCTTCGGGGACGGCACGCATTGACGGCCGCCCCGTGGATGTGATCTCGGAGGGCGCGTTTGTTCAAAAGGGAAAGTGTATTGTTGTCCTGTCCGTAAACGGCAGCCGCGTTGTCGTACGCGAGGCATAGCCATCCGTTTGCGGAAATACTAAGGAGGTATGTATGGGTACTCTGTTTGGGGGAGCATTCCTCATTGTCATTGTCATTCTTGCGGTATCGATCTTTCTGCACTTTGTGCCGCTCGGGCTCTGGGTGTCCGCGATCTCGGCAAATGTCTCGGTGAGCATTATGTCGCTCATCGGTATGCGTCTGCGCCGCGTACCGCCAAGCCGCATTGTACTGCCGCTGATTAAGGCAAATAAGGCGGGGCTTGACGTAAGCGTCAACCAGCTCGAGGCACACTACCTCGCGGGCGGCAATGTGGACAAGGTGGTCGATGCGCTGATCGCATCCCATCGCGCACAAATCGCACTGCCGTTCGAGCGTGCAGCGGCGATTGACCTCGCGGGACGCGATGTGCTCGATGCCGTGCAGATGAGCGTCAATCCGAAGGTCATTGAGACACCGATTGTCTCCGCTGTCGCGGCAAACGGTATTGAGCTGAAGATCAAGGCACGCGTCACCGTGCGTGCGAACATCGACCGCCTCGTCGGCGGTGCGGGTGAGCCGACGATCATCGCCCGTGTCGGTGAGGGCATTGTCACGACGGTCGGTTCCTCGCAGAGCCACACGGACGTGCTCGCAAACCCCGATGACATCTCGAAGACGGTGCTCGGCAAGGGGCTTGATGCGGGTACGGCGTTCGAGATTCTCTCCATTGATATTGCAGACGTGGATGTCGGGCGCAACATCGGCGCGGAGCTCCAGACCGACCAGGCAGAGGCAGATAAGCGCATCGCACAGGCAAAGGCAGAGGAGCGCCGCGCAATGGCGGTTGCACGCGAGCAGGAGATGAAGGCGTACACGCAGGAGATGGAAGCAAAGGTTGTCGAGGCGCAGTCCGAGGTGCCACACGCGATGGCACAGGCTCTGCGCGAGGGCAAGCTTGGTGTGATGGACTACTATCAGCTGAACAATATCCAGTCCGACACCGATATGCGCCACGCGATCAGTGCCTCGGGGAAGGTGGACGAAAAGCATCCGGCATCGCCTGTAAAGTGAGGAATGTCGTATGGAATATCTCATTGTCATTGCCATCGCAGTAGCGTTTGCCGTCTTTGATGACCGTGTGCGCGGCAAGAAAAAGGTGCCGCCGCCGACGGTGCCGCAGGACATTCCACGCCCGCGAAAGAGGGCGGAGAAGCATGCGACGTTCGAGATTCCGCCGATGCGCGGCGTTCCCTCAGAGATTCAGGTCACTGTTGACGCAGAGGTGCTGCGCGCACGGGAACTGCGGGAACGCTGGGAGGAGCAGCAGCGTGAGGCGCAGCGCGTGAGGCGTGCGCGTGAGCGCAAAGAGCGCCTTTCTGCAGAGCAGATGGCGGCCGCCGCCGTGCCGTGTACGGTTATGCGGACGCCTGCGTCACTCCTGCCGGAGTTGACCCCCAACACGATGCAGCAGGCGATTGTGCTTGCCGAGGTGCTCGGAAAGCCGCGTGCGCTGCGCAGATTTCCAAGAAGATAAAACAGAATCGGGATGTACCGGAACATTTTACGTTGGGTGCATCCCGTTTTTCATTGACGAATGTCGGGCAGACCGTACAGAATTCTTGACACTATAGAAAAAAAACATTAAAATAGATAGGAGTATTTTATAGCGATTTTTCCATCATGAAAAGGAGGTGGCCGTTATTCTTACTGAATTACTAACGGTAATTATTGCTGCCCTTGTCGGCGCTGCTGCGGGCTATGTCGCACGCAGACGCACGGCGGAGGCTCAGATAGGATCAGCTGAGGACGAGGCAAAGCGCATTGTCGAAGAGGCCGAGAAGAAGGCGGAGACGAAACAGAAGGAAGCCATGCTTGAGGCAAAGGAGGAAATCCAGCGTCAGCGGCAGGAGTTCGAGCGTGACTCGAAGGAGCGGCGCAGCGAGATTCAGCGTCTTGAGCGCCGTACGATCCAGAAGGAGGAAAACCTCGACCGCAAACTTGAGTCCATCGAGAAGAAGGAGGAGGGGCTTGCGCGCAAGGAGGCGCGTATCGACAAGACGCAGGCGGAGGCGACAGCTCTCTACGAGAGTCAGAAGCAGGAGCTTGCGCGCATCTCGGGACTCTCGGCGGAGGAGGCGCGCACGATTCTCATGGCGGAGGCGGAGGAGGAGCTAAGGCATGAGAAGGCGCGTAAGATCAAGGAGTACATCCAGCAGACAAAGGATGAGGCGGACAAGGCGGCGCGTGAGATTCTGAGCGTTGCGATTCAGCGCTGTGCCGCCGATCATGTGGCGGAGACGACGGTTTCGGTCGTGGCTCTGCCGAACGATGAGATGAAGGGGCGTATCATCGGGCGCGAGGGGCGGAACATCCGCACGCTCGAAACGCTGACAGGAATTGATCTCATTATCGACGATACGCCCGAGGCGGTCATTCTCTCGGGCTTTGACCCCGTGCGTCGTGAGATCGCACGCATTGCACTCGAGAAGCTGATTCAGGACGGGCGCATCCATCCCGCGCGCATCGAAGAAATGATCGAGAAGGCGCGGCGTGAGGTCGACCAGCGCATCAAGGAGGCGGGGGAGCAGGCAACGTTTGAGACGGGCGTCCACGGCATCCATCCCGAGCTCGTACGACTCCTCGGGCGTATGCGCTATCGGACGAGCTACGGGCAGAATGTGCTCGCACATTCGATTGAGGTCGCGCATCTTGCGGGACTCATGGCGGCGGAGCTCGACTGCGATGTCATGCTCGCCAAGCGCGGCGGCCTTTTGCATGACATCGGCAAGGCGGTCAGCCACGAGGTCGAGGGTCCGCATGTGACGGTCGGTGCGGAGCTTGCGCGCAAGTACCGCGAGTCCAAGGATGTGATCAATATCATCGAATCCCATCACGGTGATGTGGAGGCGACGACGGTTGAGGCCGTCCTTGTTGCTGCGGCCGATGCGGTCTCGGCGGCACGCCCCGGTGCGCGTCGCGAGAGCCTGGAGTCCTACATCAAGCGCCTCAAGGCGCTCGAGGAGATTGCCGAGTCCTTCGAGGGCGTGGAGCGATGCTTTGCCATTCAGGCAGGGCGTGAGATCCGCGTGATGGTGAAGCCGGACAAGGTGGATGATGCGGGCGCGGCTGTGCTCGTGCATGACATTGTGAAAAAGATCGAGGGCGATCTTGAATATCCGGGGCAGATCAAGGCGACGGTCATCCGTGAAACGCGCGTTGTGGACTACGCCAAATAATGACAATGCTATTGTGATGGATCGAATATGGGGGGCGTAAGCCCCCCTTTCTAGGAATCCTGCGCTATGCAGAGATTTTGCAAGGAGGCCATATGCAGCAGTTGACGTACATCGTTTCCGGTGCTGCCGACGTCCGGCGCGAAGCGGAGCGAGTGAAGGAAAAACTGGAGCGCATTCCCCACACGGAGTCCCTGCTGATTACAGTTGCAGCACCCTGCGAGATGCCGCAGGAAAAGGTGCTCTCTGTGCAGCGTGCCGTGCGGGAGCAGTTTCCGCATGCAAGAATTCTGACGCACACCTGTGCGCTCAAAATGGTGGATATGCGCCTTGATATGGGCGGCATCATGCTGACCTTTACGGCGTTTGAGTCATCGCAGGTGGATTTTCTGGTCGTAAGTGGAAAACAGCCGGAGGCGAGGGAGCGCTTTGAACGCTTTATCGCCGCACACCCGCATACGAAGGTAGTCGAGTTTTTCGTCGTTGGGCTGGTAGAAAAAATCGACGATCTGTTTGACGGACTTTCAGGGATGGATGAGCGCGTTCAGGTGTTTGGCTCCTTTGTGGATGCGCCGTCTATGAATGCGTGCGGTTATCTCATCGCTGATGACGTGGAGATGAGGATTGGGATACTCGCCGTCATGTTCCACGGAGAGAACCTAGAGACGGTTGTCACCCGTAATTTTGGCTGGAATATGCTCGGACGCGAGATTGTTGCAACGCGCGCTGAAGGCTATACGGTCAAGGAACTCGACGGCGATGTTCCGCTCAAGATCTATGAGCGATATTTCGGCATCAAAGGCGACGGTGACTTTGGCGCGGATGCCGCGCTCTTTCCCCTCTGTTTTGAGGAGGAGGACGACTCCGTTTCGGCGCGTGTTCCCCTCCGGATCGATAAGGAGACGGGGAAACTCATCTTTGGTCTCCCCATGCAGCAGGGAACGAAGTTTCGGCTTGCTTATGCAGATCTCTACGGCATTCTCACGAAGGCGGAGGAAAACGCACGCGTGATGTCCGCATTTGCACCGCAGGCGATTTTTGGAGCTGCCTGCATTGGACACTACCTCCTGCTCGGCGATGATGTTGTGACGGAGATGTCACCCTGCGCAAGTTTTCCGGCATCGACCCTGTTTATGTTCGGTGAGGTTCGGCGCGCGGGCAGGCGTATTATCACGGCGAATTTGAACGTCCTGCTTGTGGGCATGAAGGAGCATCCGGGCAGCATCACGACCGCACAGGCTGAGACGAAGCCCATGGCGCATCTCTCATACGATCGGAGGATGCTGGCGTTCATGTCGCACTTCATCCGCGTTTCAGAGGAGGAGCTGTTTTCGGCGAATCAGCGGCTCAAACATCTTGCCAGCCGCGATGCACTGACGAATCTCCTGAATCGCCGTGAGATGGAGCGCGTTCTGAAGGTCGCGGTAATGCACGCACAGGAGAACAGTACACCGCTCTCGGTCATTCTGATGGACATTGACCACTTCAAGGGGGTTAATGATACCTACGGGCATGATATGGGCGACAAGGTCATCCTGACGGTTGCAGATGCGATCTCTCATACGATCCGAGGCTCGGATGCGGGTTGCCGCTGGGGCGGCGATGAGTTCTTCATCATTCTCGAGGGAGCGCCGCTTCCGGTCGCAGGACGCGTCGGGGAGCGTATACGCCGTACGGTGGAGAGCGCGAAGATGCCCTTTGACCGGAGTGTTACGGTCAGCATTGGTGTCGCGGCGTTTGATCCGGAGCGGGACAATGAGCTCCAGCTCTTCAAGAATGCGGATGAGGCACTCTATCAGGCAAAGAAGGCGGGACGAAATGCAGTTTATGCACTCGGTTTCGGGCGGATCAATAGTATTGAGTAGTAATTTGGGGAGGTGCCCTTATGTTTGATTTTTTGCGTAGGCATTTCGCGGGGCGCCGCACGGGCCGTGTGCGGAGTGAGCAGGCGCGCCCCGGCGTACAGCTGCTCGCCTCTGTTCTCGTCTGTTTTCCTGAGATCGAGTCGGTTTCCTACGATCCACGGCAGGAAGTGCTGACGATGGACTTTGTTGTCCGCGCGCAGCTTTCATCTGCTGAGATCGAGGCGTTTGCCGCGCTGATTGCCGAGAGCATTGAGACCTATCAGGCGATCGAGGGCGGCGAGGCGAGTGAGGTTGATTTCGCATACGAGCAGCACGACGCGCTGACGATCCTGCACCTTGCGCGGCCCATGGAAGAACTCTCGGAGCGGGAGCTCAGCCTGACGGTACAGCTTCTGACGGAACGCTTTGGTGAGGCCGTTCATGTCGATCCGCATGGGGCGGAGATGCTGGATTCAGAGTTCCGTACGCTCCAGCATGAGACGCTGGAGCGCATGCTGGTGGCGGTGCGTGAGATCCCGCTGCGCGAGCGTCTGGTCGGCATCCGTGAGCGCGATCAGGTGATTGTTTACAATCGATGAGGAAATGAGGAGGGTGTGCCGTGCGCATTATGTTGGTCGGTGACGTTGTCGGGCGTGCGGGGCGGCGTGCCTTTCGTACGATCACGCCGCGTCTCAGATCGGAGAAGAGCATCGATGTCGTCATTGTCAACGGTGAGAATTCCGCCGGCGGCAAGGGGTTTACGCGCAAGGCGCTCGATGAGCTCTACGCAGGAGGTGCCGATATTGTGACCGCGGGCAACCATGTGTGGGACAAGAAGGATGTCTTTGCCTTTGTGGATGACGAACCGTTCCTCGTGCGCCCTGCGAACTACCCTGCGGGTGCGCCGGGGCGGGGATTCTGCATCTTTCCGTTCAAAGCCGTAAACATCGCCGTGATGAATCTCTCGGGACGATCCTTCATGCAGGCACTTGACTGCCCTTTTCAGAAAGTGGATGAAATTCTCGGAGAGCTCGGCGAGCAGGCGGATGTCATCGTGCTCGACTTCCATGCGGAAACCACTTCGGAGAAACTCGCGATGGGGCACTATCTGGATGGGCGCGCGGACATTGTGGTCGGCACGCATACGCATGTGCAGACGGCGGATGAACAGATTCTGCCCGGCGGCACGGCGTACATTACGGATCTCGGCATGGTTGGTGCGCATGACTCTATTTTGGGCGTGCGCAAGGAGATTGTGATTCAGAAGTTTCGAACGGGGATGCCTGTGCGCTTCGAGATGGCGGAGGGAGCGTCGGAGTATGCTGCCGTCATTGTGGACATCGAGCCGAACGGACGGCGTGCGCCCCGGATTGAGCGCATCTTGCTCCGTGAAGCGGGCTGAGCGAGGAGAATTTTATGCCAAGCGATTTGCATATCCATTCGACCTTTTCCGATGGGAAGGATACGCCGGAGGAGATTGTGGAGGCGGCAAAGGCAGCGGGGCTGCACTATATTTCCATCACGGATCACGACAGTGTCGAGGGTATTACGGCGCTCTATGAGAGCGGACATTATGCTTCGGGCAGCCTGCGCATCATCCCGGGGGTTGGATTCAGCACGGGAGACGGGCAGCAGGAAATCCATATTTTAGGCTATAATATCGATATTTACGACAGCGGGCTTCAGGAAAAGCTCGAGGAAATCAGTGAGGCACGTTGGACGCGCTTCACGGAGATCGTAGAGCGCCTGAACGGGCTCGGCTATGAGATCGGAGAGACAGAGGTGCTGACGGACGAGGGGCTCTGCAAGGCAATCGGCCGCTCGCATGTGGCGCGCGTGCTCGTCAAGAAGGGATATTTCGATTCGATCCGCGCCTGTTTCGATCAGCTCCTAAAGCGTGGTCAGCCTGCCTATGTGCCGCACTTTCGCATCCCTTCCGAGGAGCTCATTGCCATCATCAGGGGGGCGGGCGGAATCCCTGTGCTCGGAAACCCGAAGGACCTTGCGGACGAGAGCTGTATGGAGCGCCTGATCGCACAGGGGATCGAGGGCATTGAAGTGTTCTATCCGACCCATGATCGTCAAGATACGCAGCGCTATATGGAGCTGGCACAAAAGCATGGGCTGCTCGTCTCCGGCGGTTCGGATTATCGCGGATTCGCGGGACGCAGCCCGGATGCGATTGGGCAGTTTACGATAGAGGACATCTACGCGGAGAATTTTTATCGGCCGTAATAGAGAGCGGACAGGAAAAGAGGAGAAGCACGATGGACGTTATCGCCCTTGTCGGACCGAGCGGTACCGGCAAAAGCCACCGCGCCCTGTGGGTCGCCCAAAAAAATGGTGCGGATGCCATCATTGACGACGGCATTCTGATTAAGGACGGAAAGGTGATTGGCGGCAGTTCTGCGAAGAAGGAGAAGAATCGGATCATGGCGGTGCGCCGTGCCATCTTCGTCCTTCCGGGGCATGCCTCGGATGTGCGTCGCGCAATCGCGGAATCCAAGCCGCGCCGCATCCTCCTGCTTGGCACGTCCGAGAATATGGTGCAGAAGATCGCAAAGGCACTCAAAATAGGAGCTGTCAGCAAGATCATCCGCATCGAGGACATTGCCTCGAAGAAGGATATGGCACTTGCACAGTATCATCGTCTGAAGCGTGGTGAGCACATCATCCCCGTGCCGACGATCGAACTCAAACCGCATTTCTCGGGCTATCTCATCGATCCGATCAAGAGCTTCTTCAAAACCTCCTCGTCGAAGCGCCGCCGTCTCGGTGAGCGTTCGATCGTGCACCCCGTGTTCAGCTACTACGGCAAGCTTGTGATCGACGACTCCGTCATCAAGAGCATTGTGCACATTGTCGCAGAGGCACTGGAAGAGGTGCATCGCGTCGGCTCGACCCACGTGAAGCACCTCGTGAGCGGCGATGAGGATCTCGGCATCACGGTCTCGCTCGAGGTGGTCTTTGCCTATGGTCATGCCATAGCGGATACGATGACGCTTCTGCGGCAGCGCCTGCAGACGGAGATTGAGCACATGACGGGCATGGTTGTGCATGAGGTCAACATTCTTGTAAAAAGTCTGCACATCGACAGGGCTGCTCTTGCGCACGCATAGGCTGCAGCTGTATTTTGCGGACGGGAAAAAAAGGATTCTTCACTTTTTTGGGAAAAAGTGTTAGAATGAAAAGGATTTTTTTTAGGAATGTAGAACTAAATATATATCTGTTT
>CAUVFG010000008.1:0-23374 GCA_963551125.1 uncultured Selenomonas sp.
CACATCTTTTCCGCCCTCTCTGTGTCGACAAATCCTCCACATAGCCTTTGCTATGTGTCCGGTTTGTCTCCTTGACAGGACAAAAAATCTGTACCAATCTGACAGACTTCATTTTATCAGCGATTCCTTAAGTATCCCGCCGAAGATCAGCATATCGAGCTTTAGGGGATACCTAAAGGGCAAGAGTAGCTTAATGATATTCCAGAAGTATGGGAACATGAAGTTTGCATACCGTAATCGAGAATTTTGGTGCAAAGGGTATTATGTCGATACCGTAGGAAAGAACACCAAGGCGATTATTTCGCGTGCCAATGCGAACGTCCTGCAAAAGCGTCTTGCGGAAGCACAGGCGGATCAGCGTGCGCCGGCAGCCACCTACTACGTGCAAGCCCCGGTGGTCGAACGTGCGGCGCAGGTCGTCGAGAAGCAGATTCGTGAAGACGATCCGGCTCTACCGAGAGCTGCGCGGGAGAAATCTGATCGGACGGTCGTTACGCCGATCTCCAAGGATAAGGATGGCAAGCAGTTGCCAACGGAAAAGCAAAAAGTTGACGTCTACAAGATCAACCTGCGCAAAGATCACCGCATCAAGGCGGGGGCGTCTGTGGTTGACGGCAGGGCACTCATGAGCCTCGGCTACGAGCAGGGCAGATTTGAGGCACCGGCACATTTTGACGGCGGACGCTATCAGGGTGCGACCGTCATGTATAACGTCGCTGAGTGGTGAGATTTGTCTACAGAAAACGAACAGAGGGATGACGCACACCGCGTTACCCCTCTGTTTTTCTTTTCTGCATTTGTCTACCGTTTGTCTACAAAACACAATGATTCACCTTCTATATCGCTATTTTATCTTTGCGTAAAAAGATGGATGTTATTCTCGTGAAGCATTGATACTATTGTCTCTGCAGGTACATCATATGATTTGATCTATCACTCCTTTGCATTAGAAAATCTTATTTCACGTTATATTGTGGTAAATACTGCCTTTTTTGTTTAAGTTCCATCGCGTGCAGACGATATTATTAATATAAGATAGAATAGTGTGTCAATAATGATGGGAGGTGTCAGCGATGGTAGAACGTATTGAGCGTGTCATGCGTATAAAGCGGCTACGGTTCAACAATGATGAACTGTTTGAGCGTAGAAAGGGCTTTGAGGAGCGTGAAGAGAGCGAGACATTTGCTTCTATTTTTGAAGATGAGATAGAAAAGAAGAAAAAAAATCAGGCGGAGAACGATTCGTCAAATGGTGCGTATCAGCTCGAAGTTGGTCGTCCGACGCAGTCTCTGTTTTATCAAGGGAAAGCTGATATTTCAGATATGAAGGGAAAAATACCCCATGCCGGATGATGCGCAGGGAATGCGGTTGGCGCTCGCGGAGGCAGAACGAGCCTATGCGCTTGGTGAAGTTCCTATCGGTGCTGTCATACTGGACGAGACTGGAGAGGTCATTGCCAGTGGGTACAATCTGCGCGAAACACAGCATGATGCAACGGCACATGCAGAACTCATTGCAATTCGGCGTGCCTGTCAAAGGCTGGGGCGTTGGCGGCTCACGGGACTGACCCTATACGTGACGATCGAGCCGTGTCCGATGTGTGCCGGAGCGGTTGTCATGAGCCGCATCAGCCGCGTTGTATATGGAAGTACGGATACGAAGGCAGGGGCGTGCGAATCGCTCTTCAATATCACGGGCAACCCCGCACTGAATCATCAGCCGGAGATGCTTGCCGGTGTGCTCGCCGATGAGTGTTCACAGATCATCAAGCGGTTCTTTCGCGAGAGACGAAAAAATAAGAATTCCGAAATGTAGACGAGCACATCCGAGACGAATTTCTTTGCAGTGCAAAAGACATCCACAGAGTTTTCTTCCGTGGATGTCTTTTCATTTGCGTTAGGTTACTGCAAGGCTTCCTGCAATACCTTCATATTCTTTTTCATTGTATCGATGTATGCGTCCTTTGCTGCAGGCGTCGCCTCACCGGTCACGACAGGATCGAGCGTGTAGATCTTGGCACCAGTCTCGCGTGCGATGGTCTCGGCAGCAGCGGGGGAGTACTGCGGCTCCGTAAAGAGAACCTTCGTGGGGAGGGCGTTGACTTGTTCGATGGTCTCCTGCAGCTCTGTCGGTGTTGGCTCCGTACCCGGCTCACGCTCTACGACACCGATGATATTCAGCTTGAATTCCTTTGCAAAATAGGGGAATGCCTCGTGGAATGTGACAATATCCTTGTGCGGAATATTGTCGAGTGCTGCGTGCATTTCCGTTTTGAGTGCTGTGAGCTTTTCAATGTAGGCGACCGCATTCTTCTCATAGGCATCTGCATGAGCAGGATCGGCTTCTTTGAGCTGATCGGCAATGTTGCGCACCTGAGCAATTTCGTCGGTCACGCTGAGCCAGACATGGGGATTATCGCCCTCATCATCGTGAATGAGTTCAATGCCGCGTGATGCATCGATGACCTTGAGCTTTTTCTGCTGCTCGGTCACCTTGTCCATGAAGTCCTCCATGCCGGCGCCGTTGATGACAAACGCATCCGCCTTTTCGAGCGTCTTCATGTCCTCTGTCATGAGCTGATAGTCATGCAGACAGCCCGTCTGGGGCTTCGTCATATTATACACATCGACACCATCCACGCCGTCCGTGATGTTGATGGTCGCAACATACATGGGATAGAACGAGGTGACAATGCGGAACGGCTCCGCACTTTTCTTTTCTGCGGCTTTTTCTGCTCCGCCGCAACCAACCAGTGCGACGGAGAGGACGAGAAGCAGCAGAGATAGAATTTTCGTTGTACTGCGCATGGGTAACAGATCTCCTTAATGTAGCTGAACGTTTTGTGAATTGGGTTAAGTCTCACGAGTAAAATCATAGCTAAGGTGAGATGTATTGTCAATACGAAAAGCCTAAAATATAAAAATTTTTTATTGTTGCATACTATGTATAAATAGATGTTCAAACGAACAGTTGATGATATCATCCTATGTTTTGTGAAAATTTCATTACATGATTGACACGGATTATCCCTATGGGGTATAATGTCTTTGCATCATTTATCGGTGCAAAATTACTCCGCGCGTGGAGGGAGGGGAAATGCATGGCAAATGAAATCAAGGTCGGCAAGAATGAGTCGATCGATAGTGCTCTCCGCCGCTTTAAGCGTATGTCACAGAAGGCCGGCACTCTTGCCGAAGTTCGAAAGCGTGAACATTACGAGAAACCGAGCGTTCGCCGCAAGAAGAAATCTGAGGCAGCGCGTAAACGCAAATACAGGGGCTGATTGCAAAGGGCATCCGTGGACGCTGTTCCGCGGATGTTTTTCTATTCTGCCTCGTCTGAGGAAAGGATGAATCATATGTCATTGATGGAAAAACTCACAGCAGATATGAAGGATGCTATGAAGCAGGGCGAGAAGGAGCGGCTGTCTGTCATTCGCCTCGTGCGCGGTGCCGTTCGTCAGGCTGAGATTGACGGCAAGAAGACGCTGAACGATGATGAGATCATCGGTGTAATCACGAAGGAAGTGAAGATGCGCCGTGATTCCATCGAGGAGTTTGAGCGTGGCGGACGCGCAGATCTCGTGGACAAGACCAAGGCGGAGATCGACATTCTGATGCCCTATCTGCCCGCGCAGCTCAGTGCCGATGAGGTCAAGGAGATCGTGGAGGCCGCCGTTGCCGAGGTCGGCGCGACAACCGCAAAGGATATGGGCAAGGTCATGGGCGTTCTCATGCCGCGCGTTAAGGGGCGTGCCGATGGCAAGCTCGTGAATGAAATCGTCCGCTCTCTGTTGAAGTAAGAATTTCATAAAGCATAAAATCCCCGCACATTCCTTTTGACAAAGGTGCGGGGATTTTCGTATAATTGGGAATGGAATAGAACATCAATAGAACATTAAAGGAGCGGATGATATGGCGGAGAAAGACAAGAAGGACAGCAAACGCGACAAGCCCATGACGCGCGAAGAGGCACTGGAGAATGCACTCAAGCAAATTGAGAAAGCGCATGGCAAAGGCGCGATCATGCGTCTTGGCGAAGCCAAGGCGAATATGAATATCGACGTTATATCGACCGGTATTCTTCCACTCGATATTGCCCTTGGTGTCGGCGGCATCCCGCGCGGACGTATCATCGAGGTATACGGCCCCGAGTCCTCCGGCAAGACAACCGTCACTCTACATATGATTGCCGAGGCACAGAAGGCAGGTGGTCTTGCTGCTTTCATCGACGCCGAGCACGCCCTCGACCCTGAGTATGCGCGCAAGCTGGGCGTCAATACCGAGGATCTTCTGATCTCTCAGCCGGATACGGGAGAGCAGGCTCTTGAGATTGTGGATGCACTTGTGCGCAGCGGTGCCATCGACATCATTGTCGTCGACTCTGTTGCGGCGCTTGTACCAAAATCCGAGATCGAAGGGGATATGGGATCCTCCGTTGTCGGACTCCAAGCCCGTCTCATGAGTCAGGCAATGCGCAAACTGACAGGTATCATCAGCAAGACACGTACGGTGGCTGTCTTTATCAATCAGCTGCGGGAGAAGATCGGTGTCGCCTATGGCAATCCCGAGACGACGACGGGTGGACGTGCGCTGAAGTTCTACGCATCTGTACGCATTGATGTGCGCCGCGCCGACTCGATTAAGCAGGGGACGGAGTCACTCGGCAACCGCACGCGTGCGAAGATTGTCAAGAACAAGGTTGCACCGCCGTTCAAGACGGCAGAATTTGACATTATTTACGGCGAGGGTGTTTCGCGTCTGGGCAGCATCATCGATATGGCGGTCGATCTGGAGATTGTAAACAAGAGCGGTGCATGGTACGCTTATGAGGGAACACGTCTCGGTCAGGGCAAGGAAAACGCAAAGGCAACCTTGGAAGAAAAACCGGAACTAATTGCTGAAATCGAAGAGAAGATCCGCACGAAATTACTTGTCGAAGGCGTAACCCCGAAAAAGAAGGGCGGATCGAAAAAATCTTCCTCAGACACAGAGCAGGAATCATCAGATCTTTCGGAGGAAGAAGCAATGCCGGAGATGGATGAATGAGCGACACGAGCGACGCGCCAAAGAAGCGTGGTCGTAAATCGCAGACAAAAACCGCACTCGTGACTGCTGTCGACTATCTTGCACGACAGGCACACAGCGAACAGAAGCTGCGCGAAAAACTCACGCGCAAGGGATTTCACGAAGAGGAGATCGATGCTGCCATCGCACGTCTCGTCGAACGTCACTATCTTGACGATATGGACCTCTGTACCCAGCAGTTCATGTATCTCTACAATGAGAGTCGAAATTCCGTTCGTCAGATCTGTGCAAAACTCATGCAGCGTGGCTTCGATCATAACCTTGTACGGAGCGTCATCCCCGAAGATACCTACGAGCGGGAGACAGCAACTGCCGAGCGCGTGCTTGCAATGAAGTTTAAACCAACGGACAAGTATCAAAAGATGATGGCGAACCTCTATCAGAAGGGGTTTTCCGTTGACGTATCACACGCAGCCGTGCAGAATTTTACGGAAGGTGCAGAAGAATACTAGAGAGAAAGGGTTTTTCACTATGAACAGATCCGATTCCTCGGAAATGATTTTGGTACTGGATTTCGGCGGACAGTACAACCAGCTCATTGCGCGCCGCGTACGTGAAAATCATGTATACTGTGAAGTGCATCCACATACATTGTCCTTGGATCGCATTCGCGAACTCGCACCGCGCGGCATCATTCTGACGGGCGGTCCGAACAGCGTCTATGGAGCGGAAGCCATAACAGCGCCAAAGGAACTCTTTTCGCTTGGGATTCCCGTGCTCGGCATCTGCTACGGTGCCCAACTTATGGCACATCTCTGCGGGGGACGCGTCGAAACTGCGCCAACGAGCGAGTACGGTAAAACGGAAGTAGACATCACAGATAAGAATTCACTTCTGTTTGACGGTATTCCTGCGAAAAACATCTGCTGGATGAGCCACACGGACTATATCAGCGAAATGCCCGCAGGATTTCATGCGACAGCAAGCACGCCGGTCTGTCCGATTGCAGCAATGGAGAATCCGTCCGCGCAGCTCTATGCCGTACAGTTCCATCCCGAGGTCATGCACACGGAGAACGGCACGGAGATTCTGCACAATTTTGTCTATCATGTCTGCAAATGCACGGGAACATGGCGTATGGATTCCTTTGTCCAAAAGACCATCGAGGAGCTGCGGCAGAAAATTGGAACGGGGCGCGCGCTCTGTGCGCTCTCGGGCGGTGTGGACTCCTCCGTCGCCGCCGTCCTACTTTCCAAGGCAATCGGGAGCCAGCTCACCTGCGTCTTTGTCGATCACGGTCTCCTGCGCAAGAACGAAGGGGATGAGGTCGAGGCGGTCTTTGGAGCGTCCGGAACATACGATGTCAACTTCATACGCATCAACGCGCGTGACCGCTTCTATGGGAAACTCAAGGGCGTAACGGAACCCGAGCAGAAACGCAAGATCATCGGGGAGGAATTCATCCGTGTCTTTGAGGAGGCGGCACGCGAGATTGGTGCAGTGGACTTCCTCGTACAGGGAACGATCTATCCCGATGTCATCGAAAGTGGTCTTGGCAAATCCGCTGTCATCAAATCGCATCACAACGTCGGCGGACTGCCCGATCACGTCGATTTCAAGGAAATCGTCGAGCCGCTCCGCCTCCTTTTCAAGGATGAGGTGCGTGCCGCTGGACGTGAGCTCGGGATTCCGGACTATCTCGTCGACCGCCAGCCCTTCCCGGGGCCGGGGCTCGGCATCCGCATCATCGGCGAAGTCACGGCGGAGAAGGTACACATTGTGCAGGAGGCAGACGCCATCTATCGCGAGGAAATTGCAAAAGCAGACCTCCAAAAGAACCTCGGGCAATATTTCGCCGCCCTTACCAATATGCGCTCCGTCGGCGTCATGGGGGATGGACGCACCTACGACTATGCCGTCGTCCTGCGTGCCGTCGAGACCAGCGACTTCATGACGGCAGAGGCGGCACAGCTCTCGTGGGATGTACTGTCAAGGGTCACGACGCGCATCGTCAACGAAGTACACGGTGTCAACCGTATCCTCTATGACTGCACGGGCAAACCGCCCGCAACCATTGAGCTCGAATAAATAAAAATAGCGCAGAGATCCTTATATATCAAGGTTCTGTGCGCTTATTTATTTTCTGTGACCCCCGATTGACCCCTTTTGTTGCAGGATCACTTTCGATGGTGTCAATGATCATATCGCGCTCCTGTGGGTATAGGTGGGCGTATGTTTTCAGTGTGGTTTCGATTTTCTCATGACCAAGCCGTTGTGAAATTGCTATAATAGGAAGCACTGATAAAATAGTCTCTCAGATTGGCGTAGATTTTTTCGTCCGATTGAGGCGGAAAACCAGACGCAGAGTGGTACTCTGTGGAGGATTTGCCGACGAAGTGTGGGCAAAAAAGATGCGTTAAGATGGCGGTGCTGAATTTATCAGTGATTCCTCAGAAGGCGGTACGCGCCTGTGAGATCATCAACAGCGGTGATCTGCGCGAGATACCAAAGACGATTACCTCGCAGGATGAGATGGGGCAGCTCTCGGATGGCTTCATCAAGATGCGGCATACGCTCAATACGCTGATTAAGAGAATTCAGTCCAATGCGACGGAGCTCTCAACTGCGGCAGAGGGGCTCACAGAGGCATCCCAGCAGTCGGCGGAGGCGTCCAACCACGTTGCCATGTCGATCACGGAGATCGCCGAGGGCGTGGAGCGTCAGTCCGATGCCTCCACTTCGGTAGCGAATGCAGCGGCCTCGATCTCGAGCCATGCTGCGGGCATGTCCAAGCAGGCGGGTGAGGTTGCAGAGGTCACGAACAAGACGGTGGAACACGTGCAGGATGGCCGCCGCTCCATCGATGAGGTCGTGAACTACATGGAGCAGATCAAGACGGGCTCGGAGACGGTCGATGCGGCGATTTCGGCACTCAGCAGGAGCTCCGAGGAGATCAGTCACAGCGTCGAGGTCATCGGCAGCATTGCCGAGCAGACGAATCTGCTCGCGCTCAATGCGGCGATTGAGGCGGCGCGTGCGGGTGAGCACGGACGCGGCTTTGCAGTTGTTGCCGAGGAGGTCAGAAAGCTCGCAGAGGAATCGGGTGAGTTCTCGAAGAAGATCTCCGAGACCATGCAGTCCGTACAGGCGGATATGGAGCGCGCGGTCGAGGCCGGCAAGCGCGGCGGTGAGTACGTCGGACACGGTCTGGAATCGGTCCGTACGGCAGACGATGTGTTCCAGTCGATCGCGGAGTCAATTCAGCAGCTCGGCGATGGTGTGAAGGGCATCACTTCGGGCATTCAGCAGATGGAGAACGAGACGCAGACGGTGCGTGCACAGATCGAGGAGATCCAGAAGGTCAGCACGGTGAATGCCGACAGTGCTCAGAATGTCTCTGCGGCGACCGAAGAGCAGTCCGCCTCCATGCAGGAGATTGCGGCGGCGACGCGGCGCCTCTCCAACCTTGCGGATGAGCTCGCAGGCGAGACGAAGACGTTCAAACTCTAAACCTCAAATAAACCTCAACAGGGGTCACTGCACTTGCAGTGACCCCTTTCCTGTTGTATGATAAGAGTATAGATAAAGGAGGCGTTCTCATGGGAAAAGCGATGATTATCGGAGCCGGTGGTGTAGCAAGCGTTGCCGTGCATAAATGCTGTCAGAACCCGGAGGTCTTTGAGGAGATCCTCATTGCCTCGCGCACGAAGTCGAAATGCGATGCGCTGAAGGAAAAGCTGGACGGCGGTAAGACGAAGATTTCGACGGCGGCGGTAGACGCGGACAATGTGCCGGAGCTCACGGCGCTCATCCGCGAATTCAAGCCGGATGTCGTGCTGAACCTCGCGCTCCCGTATCAGGATCTGCACGTCATGGATGCGTGCCTTGCGGCGGGCGTGCATTACGTCGATACGGCAAACTACGAGCCCGAGGACACGGCGAAATTCGAGTACAGCTGGCAGTGGGCGTATGCGGATCGCTTCCGCGAGGCGGGACTGACGGCGCTGCTCGGCTCGGGCTTTGATCCCGGCGTGACGGGCGTGTTCAGCGCGTATGCAATGAAGCACGAGTTTGACGAGATCAACTACATCGACATCCTCGACTGCAACGGCGGCGACCATGGCTATCCCTTTGCGACGAATTTCAACCCCGAGATCAACATCCGCGAGGTCTCGGCAAAGGGGAGCTACTGGGAGAACGGCGCGTGGGTCGAGACAGAGCCGATGGAGATCAAGCGCGTCTACGACTTTGCCGAGGTTGGACAGAAGGATATGTATCTCCTCCATCATGAGGAACTCGAGTCGCTCGCCAAGAACATCAAGGGCATCAAGCGCATCCGCTTCTTTATGACGTTCGGTGAGAGCTATCTCACGCATTTGCGCTGTCTCGAGAATGTCGGCATGACCTCGATCGAGCCGATTGACTTCGAGGGGCACAAGATCATCCCGCTGCAGTTCCTCAAGGCGGTGCTGCCCGATCCCGCGAGCCTCGGCCCGCGCACAAAGGGCAAGACGAATATCGGCTGCATCTTCCGTGGAAAGAAGGACGGCAAGGAGAAGAACTACTACCTTTACAATGTTTGTGACCACGAGAAATGCTATGCCGAAGTTGGCTCGCAGGCGGTTGCGTATACGACGGGCGTGCCCGCGATGATCGGGGCAATGATGGTGATGACGGGCAAGTGGCGTCGTCCTGGCGTGTTCAACGTCGAGGAGTTCGACCCCGATCCGTTCATGGACGCGCTGAACGTCTGGGGGCTGCCGTGGCAGGAGAGCCACAGCCCCGTACTGGTGGACTGATGGCGGCGCGCGCGGCATGGCGGACGGAGTGGGACGCTGTTCCGACGCCCTCCTATCTCGTCTACGAAGAGCTGCTGAAAAAAAACCTTAAAATCCTCGCGGAAATTGCAGAGGATACGGGTGCAAAGATCCTCCTCGCACAGAAATGTTTCTCTATGTATCACTACTACCCGCTGATCGGTCGTTACCTTGCGGGGACGACGGCGAGCGGCATCTATGAAGCACGTCTCTCGCAGGAGGAGATGGGGAAGGAGAACCACGTCTTCAAGCCCGCCTATGAGGAGGACGAAATTCCACGGCTCGCTGCGATTTGCGACCACATTGTATTCAACTCCTTCGCCCAGTGGGAGCGGTTCGGTGCGGCGGCACGAGCAGCGGGCGCATCTTGCGGCATCCGCATCAATCCCGAACGCTCGACGCAGGAGCATGCAATCTACGACCCGTGTGCACCGGGGTCGCGCCTCGGGGTCAAGATTGCGGACTTCCGTGCGGACTTGCTTGACGGCATCGACGGACTGCACTTTCATACGCTCTGTGAGCAGGGCGCGGATGCACTGGCGGCGACGCTTGAAGCGGTCGAGGAGAAGTTCGGTATGTATCTTCATAGGATGAAGTGGCTGAACTTCGGCGGCGGGCATCACATCACGCGCGAGGGATATGACATCGCCCTGCTGAAGCGGCTGATTCGCCATGTGCAGGAGACCTATGACGTGGCGGTCTATCTCGAGCCGGGTGAGGCGATCGCGCTCAATGCGGGCTTTCTCGTCGCCGAGGTGCTTGACGTGCAGGCGGATGGGAATGTTATTCTGAACACATCTGCCGCCTGTCACATGCCCGATGTTATCGAGATGCCGTACCGCCCGCCACTCATCGGCGCGGGCGAGGCGGGGGAGAAGGCATATACCTATACGCTCGCGGGACCGACCTGTCTTGCGGGCGATACGATCGGCACGTACTCCTTCGATGCGGAGCTGCGCGTTGGCGACCACATCGTTTTCGGCGATATGGCGATCTATACGATGGTGAAGAACAACACATTCAACGGCATGCCGCTGCCGAACATCATCGCCGTTTCGCCCAGTGGGGAATGGGAGATTGTGCGTGAATTCGGATATGAAGATTTTAAGATGAGACTTTGAGATGTGGGAACCGCCGTCATGGCGGTTTTCTTTTGCAGCGATAGATAAACAAAATCTATCGCTGTTTAATTTGTATTTATCAACCATCTCTTGTATAATGAACTCGAAAGGAGCGGATATGATGAATGGGGAAGAGAAAGCGGCTGTAAGCCGCAGAAATTTTCTAAAGGGGGGCGCGCTTGCACTCGGCGGTTTTGTCGCAGCGCCTGCGCTGCTTGCCGGATGCGCTGCAAACCCTGACGATCACCTCATCCCACCGAAAGCCCCTGCAGCACCGCCTCCGCCGCCCACATGGCTCGGCACGGCGCCGGAGATTCCGGAGGGGAAGATCGCAGCGGAGCACAGCGCGGACATCGTCATCGTGGGCGCGGGGCTTGCGGGACTCACCGCAGCGCGCGCGGCATCGGAGCACGGCGCGTCCGTCCTCGTCATGGAGCGTGCGAGCACGTGGCAGTGCCGCAGCGGACAGTACGGCACAATCGGCAATCGCTATCAGCGCGAGCTCGGCATTGCATTCGACAAGAACGAGGCAATCCTCGAGAATATGAAGCAGATGGGCTACCGCTCGGATCAGCGCATGTGGAACTACTGGGCGGAGCACAGCGGCGCGGATTTTGACTGGATGCTCGACCTTGCGCCCGCCGTTCACGTCATGAAGGAGACGGATACGGAGCTCGACCGCTCGAAGATCAACCTCATGATGATGCACTATCCGCTGCCAGCAGGCTACAACCGCAGCGAGGAGAACAGCCCGACCTATCCGACGGTCATGACCCTCCTGCCGAGTCAGGAGCCGCTCCTGACCCTCGTCTATGAGAAATGCCTCGCACAGGGCTGCAAATTCATCTACGCAACGCGCGCGAAGAAGCTCATCCGTGAAGCAGATGAGGGGCGCGTGACAGGTGTGATCGGCGAAGACATTCACGGGAATTTCGTGAAGTGCACGGCGCGCAAGGCGGTGATCCTCGCGACGGGGGACTACGGCAACAACAAGGAGATGATGAGGTACTTCGTGCCGTGGGCGGCGGACTATATGAATGTGTTCCCGAACCGCGATGCGTGGGACAGTCCGACGAATACGGGGGACGGTCATGTGATGGCGGCGTGGGTCGGCGGCAAGATCGAGGACGGTCCGCACGCGCCGATGATCCATACGCTCGGCGGACCGCTCGGCGTGGATGCCTATCTCCTGCTGAACGACGACGGCAAGCGCTTCGTCAACGAGGACATCGGCGGTCAGCAGCTCTCCTGTGCGATCTATCGCCAGCGCGGCGACTACGCGTGGCAGATCTTTGACGACAACTGGCCGGAGCAGCTGCCGCTGATGGGGGTATCGCACGGGAGCGTGAACCACTGCGTTTCCGCTGCGGAGAATCCGAAACTCCCGCCCGACTGTCAGTGGGCGATCGGGCGTACGTCCTACACCTCGCGTGAGGATCTGGATAGGACGCCGGGGCTTATCAAGGCGAATACGCTTGCGGAGCTCGCGGCGGCGCTTGCACCGGATCGCCCCGATGTGCAGCGGACGATCCTCGTGGAGATCGCGCGCTACAACGAATTGGCGCATGCACACAACGATGCGGACTTCGGCAAGGCGGCAAAGCGCCTCTTCCCCCTCGAGAAGGCACCGTTCTATGCGGGCAAGATGCTCGGCGGGGCGCTGCTCGTCAATATGGGCGGGCTGACGGTGAATCCAGAGGACGGCAATGTGCTCGATCGGAAGTATCACGGCATCCCCGGCCTCTACGCCATCGGCAACACGCAGGGCGGGCGATTCGTCGGGGACTATCCCGTCGTGACGGCGGGCGTCAGCCACGCCTTTGCGCTCGTCTACGGGCGTCTCGTCGGCAATGTCACGGCGCAGCTCTGAGAGGGGGAGCATGATGAAACTGTTTCAGAAACTCAAAGAGCCGCGCGTGCTCCTGCTCCTCGTCGTTGCAGCTGCCGCGTGCGGATTCGGCGGGCTCGCCATTCTCTCGCAGATCAGTGCAAATCCTGCCTTCTGCGCAAGCTGTCACAATATGCAGCCGGAGTACGACAGCTATGCACAGGGGGATCTCCTTGCGAAGAAGCATGCCGATGCGGGCGTGACCTGTCATGACTGCCACGAGCCGACGCTGCTGCAGCAGATGAAGGAGGGCTGGCTCTTCGTTACAGGCAACTATGAGAACCCCATGCCGAAGTACGGCTATACGAATGCGCAGTGTCTCTCCTGCCACAGCTTCGACGAGATCAAGCAGGCGACGGCGCATTATGGCAAGGAAAGCCCGCACGATCCCGTGCATCTCGCAGGCAACGAGAACCCGCAGAACTGCATGGACTGTCACAGCATGCACCATCCTCAGTCTGCAAAGAAGTGTACGGCATGCCACGGCGTGAGCTGGAAGCTGGATGCGAGCTGGGAAAAGTAGGCTGATTCTCGGGACTTTTTGCCGCAGAGGATAGCTAAATAAAAATAGTTATTAAAAAGTATAAATTTCTGTTGACAAGGAAAATCTTCTGTGATAAGATAAAGCCACATTAAGGACATACGCAATCGTTCGATACGAAAGCGATTGGTTTACTATCAAAGGAGGATATTCAATGTCACTCATCAACAAGGAAATCAGCGATTTTAAGGTACAGGCATTCCAGAAGAAGGCGGGCGCAGCACAGGGCGAGTTCGTCGAGTACACGAAGGACAGCATCAAGGGCAAGTGGAGCGTGTTCTTCTTCTATCCGGCGGACTTCACGTTTGTCTGCCCGACGGAGCTGGCGGATCTGCAGGAGCAGTACGGCGAGTTCCAGAAGATCGGCTGCGAGATCTTCGGTGTTTCCTGCGACACCCACTTCGTCCACAAGGCGTGGCATGAGAGCTCCGACCTCGTCGGCAAGCTGACCTACCCGATGCTCGGGGATCCGACGGCGAAGCTCGCACGTGACTTCGAGGTCTACATCGAGGAGGCGGGGCTTGCCGAGCGCGGCACGTTCGTTGTGAACCCCGAGGGCAAGATCGTTTCCTATGAGGTGAGTGCGGGCAATGTCGGCCGCAACGCGCAGGAGCTTCTCCGCAAGGTGCAGGCGCTCCAGTTCGTCGCTGAGCACGGCGATGAGGTTTGCCCTGCGCGCTGGAAGCCGGGTGAAAAGACGCTCAAGCCGAGCTTCGACCTCGTCGGAAAACTCTAAGAGACTGATTGGGCACTTCGCGAGGGGACTTGCGAGGTGCTTTTTCCTATGGAATCGCTGATGAATGTATTTATGGAAGCACTGATAAATTCAGCACCGCCATCTTAGCGCATCTTTTTTGCCCGCACTTCGTCGGCAAATCCTCCACATAGCCTCTGCTATGCGTCCGGTTTGCCTCCTAGTTCGGACGAAAAATCTACGCCAATCTGACGGACTTCATTTTATCAGCGATTCCTTATCAGTAATTTTCTGTGATACGTATAAAGAGGTGCTTTGGTGGATAAAATGTATGATGCCGTCATTGTCGGCGGCGGTCCTGCGGGACTTTCTGCCGCCATCTATCTGGCACGGGCGAAGTGCAAGGTGCTCGTTATCGAAAAGGACAAGGTCGGCGGACAGATCACAATCACCGCCGATGTCGTGAACTATCCCGGCACGGGCAAGGTCAGCGGCTCCGAGCTTGCGGCACAGATGGAGGAGCAGGCGCGCGGATTCGGCGCGGAGTTCGTTACGGCAGAGGTCATCGGGCTGAAGCTCGATCAGGATATCAAGGAACTTGAGACGACGGCGGGCACAGTCGAGGCACTGAGCGTGATCCTCGCAACGGGGGCGAACCCGCGCAAGGTCGGCTTCTACGGCGAGAAGAAGTTCCAAGGGCGCGGCGTTGCCTACTGTGCGACCTGCGATGCCGAGTTCTTCACGGGCATGGACATCTTCGTCATCGGCGGAGGTCTTGCGGCGGTGGAGGAGAGTATGTTCCTCTCGCGCTACGGCAAGTCCGTCACGATGCTCGTGCGCAGCGACAAGTTCCGCGCGCCGCAGACGGCGGTGGATGCGCTCGCGAACTATCCGAACATCAAGGTGCGCTTCAACACGGTTGTGGAGCGTGTCGGCGGCGAGACGATGATCTCCTATGCCGATTTCCGCGATGAGACGACGGGGAAGGTCGAGCACTATATGGCGAAGGACGGGGAGACGTTCGGTGTCTTTGTCTTTGCCGGATATATCCCGAACACGGGGCTTTTCCGTGAGCAGATCGCGCTGAACGAGCAGGGCTATGTCATTACGAACGAGGAAAAGGAGACGAATATCAAGGGCGTCTTTGCGGCGGGCGATGTCTGCATCAAGACGCTTCGTCAGGTCGTGACAGCGGTCTCCGACGGCGCTGTCAGTGCAGTTGCGGCGGAGCGTCATGCGGCAGCGCTGCACGATCGTCTGAACATCCCCGCTTTTGCACGCGCAGAGGTGGATGCAAAGCGCTTTGAGCAGCGTAAGGCATCCATCGAGAAGGAAGCGGCAGAGGGAAATGAGACGAATTTCATCTCCGCTGATATTCGCGAGCAGCTGGCGGCGGTCTTTGATAAATTTGAGACTTCGGTCAAGCTCGTCGGTCACTACGACGACGGCGATCTCTCGCGCGAGCTGCGCGGCTTTATGGATGAGTTCGCGGGTCTCACGGATAAGGTCAGCTATGAGGAGCGCGAGGATGCGGACGGGCAGCCCGGCATCGAGGTTCTGAGAGGGGACGACACGCCGAGCGGCATTACATTCCACGCCGTGCCGGGCGGACACGAGTTCAACTCGTTCATCCTCGCCCTCTACAATGTGGCAGGTCCCGGTCAGGAGCTGCGGGACGAGACGCGCGCGAAAATTGAGCAGATTTCCGCGCCCGCCGATGTCAAGGTACTCATGTCCCTGTCCTGCACGATGTGCCCCGATGTAGTCGCCGCCGTGCAGCGCATTGCCGCGGAGCGCGCGGATGTGCGCGCGGACATCTTTGACATCCGCTACTTCCCCGAGCTGAAGGAGAAGTACAGCGTGATGAGCGTCCCCTGCATGATCGTGGGGGAGGACCTCTTCTTCGGCAAGAAGAACATTGACGAGGTCGCTGACATTTTGGTCAATCGCGGCTGAGCAAGCCCACCGCCCGCGCCCCTGAGCAAGGCGCAGATGGGCGGCGGGATTTGCCCTGCTGATTGATATAATCTGTATATTTGTATTTGTGTATTGTAAAAAGGAGAGCATTATGGAACTCAAGGGATCACAGACGGAGAAGAATCTCTGGGCGGCATTTGCCGGCGAGTCGCAGGCGCACACGAAGTATCTCTACTACGCGTCGCAGGCGAAGAAGGATGGCTATGTCCAGATCTCGAACATCTTCAACGAGACGGCGGTCAACGAGAAGGCGCACGCAAAGATCTGGTTCAAGCTCGTCAGCGGCATTGGCGACACGAAGGCGAATCTCGCTGCGGCTGCC
Organism: uncultured Selenomonas sp.; assembly: GCA_963551125.1. Lineage (GTDB taxonomy): Bacteria > Bacillota > Negativicutes > Selenomonadales > Selenomonadaceae > Centipeda. The sequence goes on from CAUVFG010000008.1 coordinate 16,388, forward strand.
GCCGGAGAGAACGAGGAGTGGACGAGCATGTACCCCGAGTTCGCACGCGTGGCGCGCGAGGAAGGGTTTGACAAGATCGCCCGCCTCTTCGATGCTGTCGGCAAGATCGAGAAGGAGCACGATGCACGCTACAAGCTGCTGCTGCAGAAGGTGGATGAGGGCACGGTGTTCCAGCGCGATGAGAAGATCATCTGGCAGTGCCTCAACTGCGGCTATGTCTGCGAGAGCCCGAAGGCGCCGATGAAGTGCCCCGTCTGTGAGCACCCGCAGTCCTTCTTCCAGCAGGTTGTGCAGAACTATTGAGTCGTTAAAAAGCGGCTGTGATAGAAAAATCCCCGCCAATCGGCGGGGGGTTTTTGCAGGAGGAGAATTTAGATGCGAGGAAACTTTGATTTGTCCGCCTATCTCGTGATTGGCCCGGAGAATACGGAGGGGCGTCCCGTGGCGCGCATCATCGCTGAGGCTGTGCGTGCGGGCTTCACCTTTGTTCAGATTCGTGCAAAGCACGCAGAGGCGCGTGAGATCATCGAACTCACGCGGGCGGCAGCGGATGTGATCGCGGCACAGGAGAAGTCGGATACTGTGGCACTCGTTATCAATGATCGTCTTGATGTCGTACTCGCGGCACGGGAGCAGGGGATCGTGGTGGACGGCGTGCACGTGGGGCAGGGGGATATACCGCCCGATGTCTGCCGCAAATACCTCGGTGCGGATGCGATTGTTGGGCTCTCCGCGCGCACAACAGATTTGCTCGACTATGCGGTGCACTGTGATACCGCGTGCATCGATTACTTTGGCGCGGGGCCGCTCCACGCGACGCCGACAAAGCCCGAGGCGGGACGCACGGCGACGGGGGAGATTGTGACGCGCAGCCTCGATGAGCTGACGCAGCTGCATCGCGTGAGCCCCGTGCCCGTCGTCGTGGGTGGCGGGGTCAAGGCTGCGGATCTGCCTGCGCTCAGAGCGACGGGCGTGGAGGGGTTCTTTGTCATCAGTGCCGTCGCGGGCGCGGCGCATCCGTACAGTGCCGCCGAGGAGTTGGTGGAGCTGTGGCGTGCGTAGCGGTGCATCCCGTTGCTGTGATTTGCTAACGATGTACTTGGTGGTGCGATGTCCCAAGCGAACCCTAGTGAAGCAAGCGGAAAAAAGGGCGCGTTCTGCCCCCTGCGGATTTTATTCGTTCAAGCGAAGCGCGTTTGGAATCCGCAGGTATTTAGGCAGATAAGCGCCCGACCGATTGCGTAACGAGGTGTTCGTGAGGGACACGCACTACAGAATATCAATCATTCGTAATACTTCAACAGGCTCTGCGTGCCGTCCGCTCCGCCGCCGCGCTCCTCAATGGCGCGTGCCTCGCGGAGCACCTGCTCCAGAACGGGGAGCGTTGCACCGTATTCCTTTCCCGTCTCGGCACCGATTGCCATATCCTTGACGAAGTGCTTGATCATAAAACCGGGGGCAAAGTTGCCGTCGAGTGCCATGCGTACCATGTTGCTCATCTGGAAGCTCGCCGCCGCACCGCCTGAGATGGATGCAAAGACCTTTTCGACATCGAGACCTGCCGCGCGCGCATAGGCGAACGCCTCGCACGCACCTGCCAGTGCGCCCGCAATTGCAATCTGATTTGCCGCCTTGGTCTTTTGTCCTGCGCCTGCCGCGCCCTCGTAGACGATGTTTTTGCCCATCGCGGCAAAGACGGGGCGCATGGCATTGAACGCAGCCTCGTCACCGCCGACAAGAATGTTCAGCGTGGCATTCCGTGCGCCCATGTCGCCGCCCGTGACAGGCGCATCAAGCGCGTATATGCCGCGCTGCTTTGCCTCCGTATAGATGCGTTCGGCAAGGGCTGGGGAGGAGGTCGTCATATCGGCGGTGTATGCTCCCTCTGAGAGGTTTGCAAGGATGCCGTCCGCTCCGAGGTAGATCTCCTCCACATCCTTCGGGTAGCCGACGATGGTGATGACAGCATCCTGCCCGCGCGCGCATGCGCCGGGGCTGTTGCAGTACGTTGCGCCGCGCGCGACGAGTGCATCTGCCTTCGACTTCGTGCGGTTGTAAACGCTGAGCTCATAGCCTGCATCCATGAGATGTCCTGCCATCGCCGCACCCATGATGCCGAGTCCGATAAAGCCGATCTTTTTCATATCATTTCCTCCATTTCACACGTTGCTGATATGCTCAGTGTAGCATAAAATCCTGCAAAAATGCAGGATTTTCCCCAAAAAATTATGAAATCCCCGTATTTCGCGGAACTTTGCTCATTTGATTTGGGATTTGTCTACCATTTGTCTACAATGTCACTTGCCTACAAAACGGGCAAAGATAGCGGCGGTCTCGCGCTGCATATCCTCGGTGTCATGCGCGTAAAGATTCTGTGTGATTGTTGCATCCGCATGGCCGAGACGCGCGGCGACATCAACGGGGTTCGCGCCCGCCTCAATGAGGCGTGTCGCGTGCGTATGGCGAAAGCTGTGCGAGTTTAGACCTGCAGCGGACAGGAGACAGCGCAGACCCGCATAGGTGACAGGAAGGCCGAATCGGTCCGTGCAAACAAGCGGGCGGCGCGTCATATCAGGAAGAGCCGCTTCAATCTTCGGCGCACTGTATAGGCGTCCCTCCGCGTCCTCGTAAACCATCTGATAGGCGTTTCCAAGGCGCAGCTCATTTTTCGCCTGCAAACCCTTCCACTGACGCAGGGCGGCGATGAGGACGGGGTCAACGTAGATCTTGCGCGTGCTCGTTTTGTTCTTTGGCGCAGAGAAGTACATCCGACACCTGCGCCCCGCGCTGGAAAGCTGGCGGAAAATATAGATCGTGCCGTTTTGAATGTCCACATCGTCCCATGTCAAGCCAAGCACCTCGCCGATCCGCGCACCCGTGTGATAGGAGAGGAGGAGCGTGATGTGATACTTGTGCCCCGGAGGATATTTTTTCATGAGGGCATCGAACTGCTCCGGCGTGATAATGCTCCGCTCGAGGAGCTTCCTCGGTGCCGATCGGGGGATGCTGATGCCCGTGCATGGGTTGACGGGGATAATCTCAGCAGGATAGACAGCGTATTTCAATGCAAAGGAGAGGACGGTACGGGAGAGGGACAATGAACTTCTGGAAAGGCCCTTTTCCGCAAGTGCCTTTATCCACGCGTCAATATCGCGGGGGCGGATATCCTGCACATACAGTTCTCCGAGGATGGGATTGATCCGCACGCGGATCGCGGACTCATAGTCTGCATATGTCCCGCGTGTGACGTTCGGGCGGGATACCTTCTCAAGCCACGCAGCGAGGTAGTCGCACAGGCGGATCCGCTCGCTCGTGATGCCGATGTTGCCACTCTTCCAGTCTGCATACGCGGCGACACCCGCGTCATACGCCTCCTGCTCTGTCTCGTAGCCGCCCTTCTCGATCATCTTGCGCCGCCCCGTGGTCGGGTTCTTGCCCGCATCAAACGAGTAGGAGTACGTCTTGCCTCGCTTTCGCGTGCGGATCGTTGCTTTCTTTGCCATAAAAAATACACCTCCAAAGAATTCATTGTGGAATAATCCCCGAAGATGTGATATACTTTGTCCTGCTAGGGAGTTGGTATATCTCTTCGGAGATGACCTGCTTCGCCGCTCGTCGTGCTACCAACACGGTGGGCGGTTTTTACTTATAAGTGAGTGGATATTAACAGGGGGCGTCCCCTTCGATTACCATATCGTCACCCCTAAAAATAAAAGAGGCTCATGGATTCTGCTCCTCCCATATCATAGAAGAGCGTACTACCGATGAGCCTGTTTAGCAAACCTTTTGTACTCGGCAGTATAACTCTTTTATGTGAGAATGTCAATCTTTTTGCTACAGCTGACCTCCTCAGGGGAGCATTCTAGTCATCAGAATGGGATATATCTCTGAGCAGGTCGTAGAAGAACTCGTCGAGCAGGACATCGCAATCACCTTTCTCTCAAACTCAAATGCTCTATCTATACGCCGCCTGTTGATGGCGGCTTTTTTGATGCGATTAGGAGGCGGTAATTTCGTCGGATGAGTCCTCTAGTTTGTCCGTCTTTTGTGTATGTAAGGTTTCGAGCAATCCGTCTACAAGTTCACGTCCGTCTTCGTCCAGTGCGCGATATTTTTTGATGTGGCTGACTTCTTCGGGGGTGTAGCTCTCCGTTTGTCCCCCATTCCCAACTTCTTGACTATAGGAGAGGACACCAGCGGAGGAAGCAAGTGCTTGCTCCATAGGTTCATCATATCCCATCAGCCAGGATTCGCTCACTCTAAGAGCTTGCGCCAATTTATATATCTTATCTTGCTTTGGTGTGACTTTTCCAGAAAGATATTGACTGATTGCACTTTTTCCAATTCCAGATAGTCTAGACAACTCTATCGGAAGCATTTTTCGCGCCGACAAGGCTTCTTTTAAGCGTTGTTGCGTAGTCTGTCGCATGTTTTTGCATCCTCAATTCTAAAACTGTTTATTCGTAGTATAGCATACGATAAACATAAGTTCAATAAGTTTAATTTACTAGTTAAAAATTTTGAACAAAGTTATTGACATAGGATTTAGCGAATGGTATGATTCAAATAGTTCAAGAATTTGAACTAAGAAAAGGAGGGGGATAATGGGGTTTGATTACAGCAAACTTCGGGGGCGAATTGTAGAGAAATTCGGAACGCAACGGGAGTTTGCGAGAGCACTGGGGGTCTCTGCAAGAACACTTTCATTGAAAATGAACAACCGTATTCCGTTTGGTCAAGATGAAATTGACAAAATTATTACGTTGCTTGGTAGAGGGCCGCAAGACATCAAGGCTTATTTTTTTACCAAGAGCGTTCAATAATTTGAACAGCAGAACGGGATCGGGAGGGGAACAACCGCACAGAGAGGAGGTGGAGGTAAGTGATAGCCCTTTTTAGGGATTGGCAGGCACGACGCAAGCGGGAGAAGGAGGAGGTGCAAGCTCTACGGGCTCAGCTCGCAAAAGAAAAACCCTTGTTTGTGGAGGAAGCTCGCCTGTGTACACGTGCATATATTGTTGTTCTTGCACAGCATTTCGAGACGGCAGCAGAGGCGAAAGCCACCGCCGAACGAATTGCAGACAGGCTTGGTTCAGCTGAGGAGACGTTCACTGTTATGGCAGCAATGTACGATATATCTCCTCTACCAGCCGAGTGATGTTGTCGGGGAAAAGACTCTTGTATGCGGTAAGCACCACTCCGAAGCACCACCACAGGAGCTGCCCCATCTTCACAGAGAGGCTGTCAGCCTTGATGTGCAGATATGCGCAGATGCTTCGAGGAAGAAAAATCAAGGTGTTTATCCACCACAGTGGATTGAATGCGTTCCACATGCGCGCCTGATAGACGCCGATCGCGTCATCTATCAGAGAGAAGCAGCCGTCTGCTATATCGGCGTGCCGGGATGGGAAGTTTTCCAAGACACTGACTGAAGCACTTGCTACTTGGAAAAATCCAATAGCCTGTGCTATGGGAACTCTTACATCAACGATGTTGGCGTGAAAAATTAGACTTTTGAATTTCGAGCGTTTTTCTGCGACATTATGCGCCTCTGGATTGTGTAACCATAGGCAATACTCTTTGTTGATACGCTTTAGCTGATAAAGTGAGACAACGCTGTCAATGAAGATGTATAGCGGGGCAAGCAAGAGGAGAAACAACAGCTTGTTTTCTTGAATGATGGCGCTAAGACTTGAAACGGTGTTTAGGTCTTGCATATCAGCACTTCCTTTCTGTACTCAGTATAGCACGGGAATAGGTGTGTGAAAACTGCGAGAGGAGGTGAGGCTATGGAACTTCGCAGATTCCGCATGAAAGGAAAAAACGACCCCGACGAGTTCTTCGCATGGTGTGCGAGGAAAGGTCTGAGCCGTGAGGATCTGATGCTTATTCTTGCATCGGTGGAGCTTGATACTTCCGTCGAAGCTCTACCAACGTATCTGCAAGACCCGATATGCTACCGTCACGTTCAATCGTTTCGACGGTTCGGAGCGGGTCGTGCTCCCAAACGTAGATGATGCAGTGGTATCCCCGCTTCTGATTGTCTAACCCGGATACTTCTATATCGTATTTGTCGTTGATCTTGTGGTAGATGACATTCTCAGAATCAATGACTTCGATGGAGTATACCGGCTCAAGTTCATTCAGATCGGCGAGAATCCTCTTTATTTTCTTTGATGGTGGATACCTACGCATATTAAATCCTCCTTTCCGTGCTGATTATACCACGGCAGGGAAGGCGCAACAATTATTTTACGAAGGGAGGGATGTCGCAGCAGTATTTCGACGGACGGCTGTGTGTGATGTGAGGCTAATCAGACAGAACGGAGGTGCAGGATGGACGAGACTGCGATGGCGGCTATCATCGCGAATGCGATCGAGCGCGCGAGCAGGGCAACGGCCGTGGTGCGGGAGTGTCAAACACCAGACGAACTACTCACGGTGGTGGAGGTTGCCGAAGTGCTCGGCGTCGGCAAGAACTATGCGAATATGCTGGTGCAGTCGGGCGTGATCCGGGGAATGCGGCTGAACGGTATGAAGGTGCGCAGGCGTGAGCTTGAACGCTGGATGGCCGCGATGGAGGGGATGGATCTCGAGGATCCCCGGAATCCGGTGCCGATTGTCAGGGAGGTGGCGGTATGAACGGGAATCAGGCAGTCATCGGAGGAGCTATCGCTCTGGCGGCGGTGATCTGTGCCGGTGCCGCAAGTGACCATCTGCCGGGGGATGGCGGAAGCGCCGTCCTCGTTGAGGAAGTGTATACTGTGCGCCCCGGGGATACGCTCTGGGGCATCGCCGAGACGTATGTGGAGAAGAATACCGGGTCGCGCCGCTCGATCCCCGAGTACAAGGAGGGGATGTACGAGAATAATCCGTGGCTGGCGGCGCGCAAGGGGGAGATTTACCCGGGCGATGAGATCACGGTGACGTACTGGGTGAAGGGGGAAGGCGAGTGAGCGGCAACCGGGAGTATGACCGCGCATATGG
>CAUVFG010000009.1:0-21945 GCA_963551125.1 uncultured Selenomonas sp.
GAGCCGCGCCGCGCGAAAGAGCCTCAAGCGCAAGAGCCCCCGTCCCCGCAAAGAGGTCAAGCACACGCGCATCATAGACGCGCGCCCCCAACATACTGAAGAGCGCCTCGCGCGTGCGGTCAGCCGTCGGACGCGTCCCAGCTCCCGCAGGAGACTTCAGACGTACGCCGCGCGCACTGCCCGTAATGATCCGCATCGCATTCCTCCCGCTATTCTACCATAGGCTTTCCTATTTTACCACAATTCGCATTCGCATTTCAACCTGTCGCCTATGCATCTTCACGAAGACCTTTTCGGAGCTTGCGCGAGAACGCCCCGACAAACGCATTGATCTGTTCGCGGGATGTCCTTCCCCCGTACTCCCGATAGGGTTTCTCCATATACGTCTCATAGCGCTCATACCAAAGTGTGCGCGCCGCGGGCAGGAGGCGGCAGCCGTACGCCTGCGTTATCTCAAAATCCTCAGGTGTCAAACACTTCCTGCGTAAAAGCTGCAGAACAAAACGATCGATGATACCGGAACGAAACGGCTCCATGAGATCGAACACAAGACTGTTCCTCCTCCCGTCCGTCCGATGAAAGAAACTGATGCGGGCATCCATCCCATACCCGACAATCGCGGCGTGCACCTCCCGCGCGAGGAACGCATAGCCATAGTTGAGCAGCGCATTCACCGGATCAGTGGCAGGACGCTTCCCGCGCCCTCGGAACGACCACAGCTGCGCATCAATCAGCGCCGAAAACGCCGCAAAATATGCCCGTGCGCCTGTCCCCTCCATCCCACGCAGAGCATCCGCTGTCGTCGCCGCCGAAACCTTGCCGCGCATCGCCCGAATCATACGCAGCGCGTTTGCAATTCCCGCATCGCCCACACTTTTCTCATACCTCTTGAGCAGACGGTACTGTCCGCGCAGTTTTGCCATCACAATATGTTTTGCAAGCACAATGCGCCGCTCACTGTCCTCCAGACACGCAAGCTGATGCCGCAGCATGCAAAGCGTCATCGCCTCGCCCGCGATCTGTCCGACCGTTCTCCCCTTGTGGTCAATAAAAAACACCGGCACACGCTCCTCCATACATGCAAAGAGCGCCGGTGTTGTGATGTTTGCCCGCATCCCCACGACAATCGATGTGAGCATAAAGATCGGCATACGGGAGATGATCGTCCCTTCCTTCTCGATGATCAGACGCCCCGCGTCCTTCCGCACACTGCTTCCCGGGGAAAGAAGATATAGAACCGCCATCGCACTTCCTCCTTGAAGGCGTTGACCTCCATCTGCACCCAGACAGAGCTGTAAAAGACCCAACTAAACGACGAGGTACGGTACCTCCTCCTCGATCGGCTTGCCGTGCATCCATATCCCCTGCGCACAGGCATGACAGATCGGAACAACCATGAGCAGAGGACGATCCGCTCGCTGCGTGAGCCGCAGGAGCTCCTCGCGCATATCATTCATCTGTGCCGCTGTCGCATGACAGGTGAACACGCTGTATTGAACGCGAAGCGCCCGCGCCTCCAGATACTTCACGACGCGGGTACGAATGCGATCTTCTTTGATATCGTAGCAAATAATGTATTTCATAGGCTACAACGCAAATCATCAAAAATACATTGTTCAATGCCGCACGCAACAGTCCGTTTTCGCCCCTTCCACCGCTTCGCGGTTCCCCTCCCCCGCTCTCGCAGGGGAGGCTGATCTACCGCTATTTTAGCTTCCCCCACTCTCATAGGAAAACCTATATATACCGCCATCTTAGGGAATCACTGATAAAATAGACCCTCAGATTGGCGCAGATTTTTTCGTCCGAACGAGGAGACAAACCGGACGCAGAGTGGTGCTCTGTGGAGGATCGAGGGCGAAGTGCGGGCAAAAAAAGATACGCTAAGATGGCGGTGCTGAATTTATCAGTGCTTCCTTAGCTTCCCCCGTCGAAACGGGGGAAGTGGCACGCCGTAGGCGTGACGATAGGGGCGCTCCGAGAGTAGATGCTTTACATGTGGTGCAACAGCCTCGGAGATACAAATGGCAATCCAAAATTAGGTTTCAATGCCGCACGCAGCATTTTATGTGGTGCAACAAAGTAGCAGATAATTGGGATGCACTATCAGATGTTTCAATGCCGCACGCAGCATTTTATGTGGTGCAACATACCCATTTTTCTACAGACACCAGAAACGGGGCGGTTTCAATGCCGCACGCAGCATTATATGTGGTGCAACAGAAAGGATGGTTTTATGATCAACGAATTTCGAGGTTTCAATGCCGCACGCAGCATTTTATGTGGTGCAACTTTGTTTAACTATACCAACCTTCAACCTTTGTAGTTTCAATGCCGCACGCAGCATTTTATGTGGTGCAACGTCGCATGGCTGATGCTGACGTTGTGGCTGTAGTTGTTTCAATGCCGCACGCAGCATTTTATGTGGTGCAACTTTCTTTTGCGGAGCGCGTTTCCGAGATTGGTGGTTTCAATGCCGCACGCAGCATTTTATGTGGTGCAACAAGGAGAAGCCGATGATCGATTTGCTCAAGGAGGTTTCAATGCCGCACGCAGCATTATATGTGGTGCAACTTAACGATGTCGGCCGAACTGAAGGATGATATTCGTTTCAATGCCGCACGCAGCATTTTATGTGGTGCAACAAACGTAGGAGGACAGCTTGTCGGGGTTTCGGGTTTCAATGCCGCACGCAGCATTTTATGTGGTGCAACCTCGAACGGCGTGTTCGCGACGAACGGTATGCCGTTGTTTCAATGCCGCACGCAGCATTTTATGTGGTGCAACGTCTATCTTGCTGGATGTTCCTGTTACTTTTGACAGGTTTCAATGCCGCACGCAGCATTTTATGTGGTGCAACCCGTCGGTTGAGCCCGCTGGGGTACCAGAGATTGTGGTTTCAATGCCGCACGCAGCATTTTATGTGGTGCAACGCTTCACGAACGTAACGGACTTCTGGAAGAAGGCTGGTTTCAATGCCGCACGCAGCATTTTATGTGGTGCAACTTCAACGTCGGCGCGAAGGGCAAGTTCGTGACGTTTCAATGCCGCACGCAGCATTTTATGTGGTGCAACGTTATACATATCTGAAATAGCTTTTTGCTTTTCTGGTTTCAATGCCGCACGCAGCATTTTATGTGGTGCAACGCGGCATTGAGGTGGTTAAGGAGTTTTTCGAGAGTTTCAATGCCGCACGCAGCATTTTATGTGGTGCAACCAAGAATCCAATTCCCGTACAACTCCGAATTTACTTGTTTCAATGCCGCACGCAGCATTTTATGTGGTGCAACAAAACACTCAAAGCCATTGTCAACAACCTTCTCGTTTCAATGCCGCACGCAGCATTTTATGTGGTGCAACAAGAGGCGTTTGGAGTTTCAGGGAAATACCTCTCGGAGTTTCAATGCCGCACGCAGCATTTTATGTGGTGCAACTCTCAAAGAGAAAACGTGTCGACTTTATGTTCACGTTTCAATGCCGCACGCAGCATTTTATGTGGTGCAACTAAGAAAGGAGAATGAGGAGAATCGTTCGATTGTTTCAATGCCGCACGCAGCATTTTATGTGGTGCAACAGTGCATCTCCAATGCCGATGGTGAAGTCGGAAACGTTTCAATGCCGCACGCAGCATTTTATGTGGTGCAACAGAAATGAGGGTAAAAGAGATCCCCGCATGTATTGGTTTCAATGCCGCACGCAGCATTTTATGTGGTGCAACTGCAAGTGCTTCACAGTGAAATATTGTTCAAGTAGTTTCAATGCCGCACGCAGCATTTTATGTGGTGCAACGTAGCTGATTTACTTCTTTCTGAACTCCAGAAGGGGTTTCAATGCCGCACGCAGCATTTTATGTGGTGCAACGATCCGATAAAGGTCGTGGCGGCTCTCGTGTTCAGTTTCAATGCCGCACGCAGCATTTTATGTGGTGCAACCACACACTACTTCCGGCTGACGCTGGAAGATCGTTTCAATGCCGCACGCAGCATTTTATGTGGTGCAACATCAAAATCATTGCCGTCCTTGTCTTTATGGCGTTTCAATGCCGCACGCAGCATTATATGTGGTGCAACGATACAAAGAATCTTCGTTCTCAAGTTCGTCTTAGTTTCAATGCCGCACGCAGCATTATATGTGGTGCAACAGACTACAGCATGTCCGGCACACACTACTTCAAGTTTCAATGCCGCACGCAGCATTATATGTGGTGCAACTCCGTGCGGAAGGAGTTCAGATTCGCCTTTAAGGAGTTTCAATGCCGCACGCAGCATTATATGTGGTGCAACCTCATCCAATGAGACTGAACAAAGGGCAGATGACAAGTTTCAATGCCGCACGCAGCATTATATGTGGTGCAACCTCCTGGCGATTTTAAGCCCGTCGTTCACAAGGGAGTTTCAATGCCGCACGCAGCATTATATGTGGTGCAACTCCGAGTTTTATTGACGAGTTGCTCATTGGAGGAGGTTTCAATGCCGCACGCAGCATTATATGTGGTGCAACTCCGTCGCTCGCAGCCCTTGTCCCGCGCGGGGCGAGAGGGCGTTTTGGAAAGTCGTCGATTTTTTGTGCCGTTTCCCCCTTATGGGGCGGAATTTTCACCGAAAAATCACGGCATCAATCGGCGCGTTCCCTTGTGCGGCGCAGGGTTGCGCCAAAATGGAAAATCGCGACGGTAGAATGCGGCTTTGCGGCATCGCCGTCGCATTTTCCACTTTTTGCACCATGGGTGTATCATATCAGAAAATCCGTGATTTTGCAATCCGTTTTCACAGATTCTTTTTATTTTACGTCTCCTTCACCTCCAGTGCTGTTGGCAGAATCCAACGATTTTGAAAGGGGTGATCGGGGTCGTCGATGGTCATTGTCCGTGTTTTCTTCTCCCAATCGGGGATCGTGGTCGTCTTCCAGTCGAGCATATGGGAGAGCTCCGCCATAGCGTTCCGATACCGATTGTAGACGTTCGCATCCAGCCGCTCGCCCAGTTCCCGATCAAACGCTGCAATGTAGGCATCCATCGGCTCCTCGCGCTCGGCTCTGTTCCAAACACCCGTGCTGTCAAAGGCGTGCCGATAGGAGTCCTCCGTGTCGGTGCGGATCAGCCGTGCGGTGATGCGAACGCTGCCAAGCCCGATGGATTTCCCCTTGCCAATTTTACAGCAGAGGTCATTGCCGCCGATGCGCAGCACTTTCAGCAGGGCGCCAAGCTCGTCCTCGGACAGGCGCTCGAATCGAATGCTCCCGTGGAACACGGAGCCTGCCTGAACGGGGGTGATGCGCGTCTTTGAGACCTTGGTCGCTTGCTGCACGTCATTCTGCCACTTCGTTTTGTTCTTCTGATGCCAGTAGAGTTTATAGCCACGGATGCAGGCATTGGGTGTGTCCCAATGGGCGAGCTGCGTGCCGCTTTCCTGCTCGAGATAGAGCTGCATGGAGGTCGGCTTCGGCTCGCCGAGCACCTTCGGATAGGCTGCAGATTCTGAGCGCACCTCTCCTGCCGGCAGCGCATCGCTGAATGCAAGGCGACCCGCCCAGAGTTCTTTGCGTCCGAAGAGTGCGTCGGTGTAGTCGATCTTCGCTGTCCCCATGCCGATCACATGATCGCCGACACTCTGCCGATAGGGAATACGGTAGAACCGCCCGAAGCCAAAGTGCTGTACCTGTCCGTTTTCCTCCTGATAGAAACATGGTACGACGAGGTCGATCGCCGAGTCTCCTGTAAAGGCAGCGGCAGCGGCATCCACTTTTGCCACGGATGAGCCAAGGAGGTTCACCCCGGCGCGGCTGATGTCGTCACGATAGTCCTGTATGATGTTTGCGGGGACGGGGATGCGCTCCTGCCAGTTTGGTGCATGATGAATCGTGTAATGCGCTTTTTTCTGCATTTTTCCGGTGTAGCAGGTTACCTGTCCCTTGCGCGGCGCATCCCAGAATATGCAGCCGGCATTTCTTTTAACACTGTCCGCATCCCGCACTGTGTCGTATTCTGCAGGGCAGATATAATACTGCTGCTCCTCCTCCACACGGATGAGATAGCCCGCCTCGGTATACTCCTTCGGCGCGCGCTTCTCGTAGACTTTTCTCATAACGGCAGCATTGCCTTTCCCCCCGAGCGCGCGAAAATAGAGATGCCGATCTTCGTAGTCCTCTCCACCTCCGCGCATGGCGCTGCAGGTGACGATCTTGAAGAGGTTCTTGATTGTGCCGCGGATGGTGCTGCCCGGGATCATGGGAATACCTGTCGGCGAGAAGAATGTCTCCGTTGCAGCGTCTGCGCCGATAAATACGGAGGTCAGGGTTTCGATCGTGAGGTCGATGCGGCCGCTGAGGCGGTTGGGCGCGAGAACGTGCTGCCGATAGTTCTCGATGCGCTCTTCGTCGCTCGCTGCATCGTTGTCGATGGGCGATGTAAGCACGCCCTTCGGCAGGGATACGAAGTTGTACGGCGCGGTTGCAATCCTGTTCGCCATGTTATTCCTCCCCTTTCATGTCCGCCGGCACGATGGCAAGGAAGCGGTCATCGATGTAGCCTGCCTGGGCGGTCTTTTCGTGGATGCCGATGTAGCTGCGCGTGACGAGTCCGACGTAACGACAGGGCTCCGTCAGCGCAGGCATTGTGAGCTTGAGTTTGCGTTCGCGGTCGCGCAGGGTCATCCATGCGCCATGATCTTCGCGCTCTCCCATGAGCCGCGCCATGCTGTCGACGTATTCGACGGGCTCGCCTGTGCCGTCCTGCCGAAACCGCCCAAGGAGTTCGCTGTCCTCGCGGCGCATACGAAGTTCACACGCGGAATCGAAGACGCGCAGTTCGACGAGCAGCGCCGCATCCAAGGGACGCTCATCCGCAAAGTGGAATGCGCCATTGCGCCACGTCCCACAGCGGATCTGATCGACCTGCCAGAGGATGACGGTTGCGTCCTGTATGCCGCGACGCACAAGTTCGCCCACAATGTCCTCCGCCGAGATGCGGAGTGCACAGCTGTCCGAGCTGCTCGTCCCCGCACAGATGCGCAGGGGGTTCAATGCCAGTTCCGCACTCATACGCCCGCCTCCTCGCTCAATGCTGTTACAAATGTCTGCAATTCCCGCGCCGCATTTTCATCGAGCGGCTGCGTCGGGGTCAGTTCCCATGTCCGTCCACGGTAGTGAATGGAGGCGCGCAGTCCCTCGAGCGTGCCGCGCCCGATGGATTTCTCCCCGCCGATCGCCGTGCGCCCGAGCCAGAGGTCTTTGAGCAGGAGGATGCAGAGTCCCGCCTCCCATTCGCTCGCACGGCGTGCGCCGAAGCGCAGGGTAACGGCACGCGCGCCATGCGTTTCCTGCCATACGGGCATGCTCGAGAAGAGCGCCGCAGAGATGGTGCCGCCTGTGAAGCGATTGCCGCGGATGCGCATCTGCCGATGGGGGCGTCCCTCAACGACCGCCTCCTCGACGATGAAGCGGCTGCGCCGTTTCGTCTCGCCGCTCACGGTTCCCATCAGCTCGTCCAGTGGATGCGGGTCTTTGCCGAGCGCATGGAGGATGTATTCCGCACGGTGGCGGAGCACGCCCTTGAGGCTCGTGCCGGGGATGATGTACTGCCCCGCCGCGTTCTTCTTCATGAGGGCATCGGGGGTCTTCTCGTTGCCGTCTCCCACTGTTTTATTTGCATCCTCGTAGTCGCGCACGATGAGGGAGCCCGCGAGGGCAAAGTCCGCCTCGATCATGAAGTCCTGCGGGATATAGACGGAGTGCGGCGCATCCTCATCGGGGAGCGTCACCAAGTGCTGCAATGCACAGCCGCGCTCTGGTCTCAGCCACGCTATGACGTCCTCTGGTTTGGAAAAATCGTAGCAGTGCACTGCCATGCCCTCAAGGCGCATTCTGCCAAAGCCCTTGGTGGTGAGTGCGCCGACGTGGAAGCCTCCGATGAGCCGCTCGCGCAGTCGCGCGAGTACGCTCCGCAGTGCCGACTCCTCGCTCTCATGCACGACGCGCTGAACGATCTCGGCGTAGAATATGCCGGTCGCTCCGCTCTCTACGATCTCGTAGTCGTATTTGCCATGCGGAACGGTCGTACCCGTGATGCCGTCGATGCGGACGCCGTCGCGGATGCCGAGTTTCGCTCCCGTGAGCTCGACATCGTAGAGGGAGATGGCGCTCTGCTGTTCGTCGACGCCCTTCGCATCATGCTCTGTACCAAAGAGGAGCTGTGCAGCGTGCGGCGCCTCCTCCTCGACGAGACTGCGCAATGCGCCCGCAAGCGATGTGCCGGGGATGAACGGCGTTCCATCCTTGCTGCGGAGCACATGGATGTCCCGATCGCCGCGCTCCTCCCCGCTCTCTCCCTCGCCAATGAGGAGAGGAGTCTCGAGACGGAGTTTTCCATTCACCGTGATGCGTTTCAAGATTCGTGCCGGATTCGCGTTCGTACTCATACCTCTGTTCCTCCTTCCTCAGACCGCTCCGCCCGCTTGCGTGCAAAGCGGAAGAATGCGTGCCAGTATGCGTAAAACACCTGATCTTCGCGTAGGATTCCCTCGATCCCATGCGCTATGCCAAGCTCGTCTGCGATGTCTCCCACTTCGCTGCGCAGGAGTTCCTTTCCTCTGAGGAAATACGGCATGTCTGCGATGTTTTTCTCATGGAAGTAAGCAAGCAGCGATATCCCGTTCACCCGAATACCCGTCATCATCTTTCCGAGGGGCGTCTTTTTTCCCTGCATCGAGGCCGCAAACTCCTGCATGCGACTGATCGCCCCGTCCGATCTCGTGCCGAGCTCCTGCTCCAGACGCGAGAGCGCGTGCCGCGCACCGCTCGGAATGCGCGCTGTTTCGACATCTATGGAGGCAAGCACGCGGATCTGCTCGACAATGTGTGCTGTGAGGATTGCCGCTGCGATCTTCTTCGCCTCTGCGCCAAGTTCACGCGGCTTTACGGCGCTGCGCTCCGTCTTCTCCGCGCGGCGGATATCTCTGCCGTCCCACAGGCGCAACTGACCGAATCCCTCTGCGCGGCGGCGTCCGACGCCCTCATAGAGGACGGTGCGCAGCGCCTCTGCATCGCCGTCCTGCCAGCCGCCCTCCTTCTCAAGCGCAAAAACAGTACCTGCGGCAAGCCCTGTCTCACGCGGACGCTTCATGCCCCACGTGCCGACGAAGTTGTCGATCTCCGCTTCTTTTGCAAAGATGCTGCGTTGCTCTCCGGACAGGGAGAAGCCGCCGCTCGTCTTTTCGTTGAGGGCTGTGACGATCTCTGCGAGCATGGACGCGGCATCGCCGAGGATGCCGACGCGCGGGAGGAGGGGGGTCTCGAGACGGATGCAGAGACGTTCGCCCTGCGGTGCATCCTCCTCAGGAATGTCCTGCGGCTGCGTGAGTGTGACCTCGCATTGCCCGTACTGGGTGTACTTTGACCGTCCCGCGTAGCAGGTGAACTGCGTCCCGAGCACATCGTGGAGCTGCGCGAGCAGCTCTGCCGCTCCATAGATGACCCCCTCGAAGCGCTGTCCTGCCGCGATGGATTCGTAGTTGTAGATGCCGCTGCTCCGGCTCTTTCCCGCAAGGCGTTCCATCCCGCTGTCATCCTTCAGGTCTGTGCGGCTCATGTGGAGGGTGATGTTCTTTCGCACCTTAACGGGACGGAGCACGCTGTCCACTGCGGCAGCAAAGCCCTTCATTCCCTTGAAGCCGGGCGCGAGTTCCGTGCCCTTTTGCAGGAGGTCTCTGATCTCCCGCTCGTCTTTGCTGCGCTGCACCGAGAACGGCAGAACGATCGCACGCACGCCCGTCTCGGGGTCAACGGGATAGGCATCGACAAAGCGCAGGTCTCCGTAAAAGAGCCGCATGAAGTCCGCATCCGTATGCGCCATTTTGTCGAGTTTCTGCTTCTCTATGAATCGTGCGGCGAAGATGCCGCGCAGAACGGAGCCGCTGAAAAAGTCGTGCGTCGCCGTCATGACGGACGCATGACCGAGTGCGGAGAGGATGACGGGCGACAGTGTCTTGATTCGGATGTTCATTGCCTTCATCATCGTTTGCCCCCTTTCTGTCCGCTGTTTTTCAGCGCGCGCTCCACCAACGGGGCGAGGATGTCCCTGCCCCCCTGTCTGAGCGTACAGCCAATCCTGCCGAAGCCGCGCGTGCGCTTTCCTCCGCACTGCGAAAGGTTGCGCGCAGCGAGCGCGAGGATGCTGAGCTCCGCTATGGTCCCGTCAAGGAGACGGAGCTCCCCGCGGAATGTCTTCCCCTTCTCGATGACGCGCATATTGTGCAGCGAGGTCGTCTTTGCCGTGCCTGTCTCACGGTCGATCGCGGTCTGCCAGCGCAGCCCCGCATAGTGATTGAGGATGTCCGCCGGACGAAAGACGGACGGATAACGCTCCTCAAGGTATTGAAGATCATCATGAATCCGCTCGTATTCGCTCAAACGGAGATTCGAGACAACGAGCTGCACCTTTCTTTCGCACCCACGCTGAAAGAGACAATCGAGCGCCGCCCGATCAAAGAGCACGAGTCCCGATGCCTCCGCCATCTCGGCGACCTCGCGTCCGCTCTCGTAGAGCAGTCCCTTGAACCGCTTCGCCGGAAAATACGGGAGTCCGACATCGTCCTGCACGACGTCCGCGTCAACATGGATGTCGGCGCGTCCTGCTCCGAGATGCAGGGGCGAAAACGTCTCGATGACGACCTCGATCGGCGCTTTTGCGTCTATGTCCCTGATCTGTGCGGCAGGTTCGTACTGGATAGCAGGAATGCGTATGGATTCATCCCATTGTCTGCGCTCTTCCGCTCTCTCGTCCGCCTTGTTTTTCTCTGCAGTCAGGATGCGATTCTGCTCACGTCTCTGATTCATTTCGCGTCGTCTGTCTGCCGCTTTTTTCTTCGCCATGCTCACACCTCCTCATCCGCAAGGGTATAATCCATGAGTTCGATCGCGTCGACGTAGGGCGTCCTGCCTTCCGCCCAGAGCAGCTCCTCGTATGGCTGCCATGCAGACACGCTTGGCAGCCGCATCCCTGGGTCGCTCTTGCGGAGATGCGCAAGCTGCGCCATGAACTGTCGCTGCTCATGCTCTCCGTAGGCGAGGACGCGGCGAAGTTCCTTGACCTTGCTGCGCGGGAGCGCACGCATGCCCCGCACGCAGGAGAGCAGTGCGTCCAGACTCTCCTGTGCATCTGCCGATGCGTCGACACGATAGGGACCGAAATGCAGGTCGCCGCGCGCGCCGCGATACTCCTCGGCACGGAACTGATCGAGCGTCGGTGCCTGTTCACCGTGCAGGATGGCATAGTCGAGCCAGCAGGAATCTGTCTCCTGTCCCGCCGCTGCCTCGAGAGCGCGCATGCACTTCTTTGCCGCGCCGCAGAGTTCCTCCGCCATCTGGTAGCCGCGAAAGAAGGGGTAGTTCGTATTCATGATGGTGATGCCGCCGCAGCTTGCGATGCCGCTGTCCCGCAGGCGACCCATGATGAATCGCGTATAGCTTACGGCGACCTTCGCAGCACAGACAAAGGTCATGTCATCGCCGCCCAGTACGAGCGGACGAATGGGAAGGAAGGGGCGCTGCTCTCTGTCGTGTCCGATGGAGAGTTCGTCCTCATATGTGTCAAAGTCCGCAATGATGTTCTGCACGAGTTCGGTGAACGCGGCAATGGTCTTGCTGCGGATCGCGCGGGACATATTCTTGCGCGCGGTCAACGTGCGGCAGTCCTGGAATTTGCGCCCCATATTGTTGCCGTCAATGTGGACGATGGCAATGTCGTTCTCCGTCTGTCTCTGTCCGAGATCGGCAAACTCCATCGGGAAGGCATAACCGTTTAGAAAACCATCCCGCTCGGCGGCAGGAAGGACGGATGAGAGCTTTTTCATCAGTTCCGCCTCTGCGGGCGCCTCTCTGCCGTCTCTGCGGTCGGCACGCAGTTTCATCTCGACTTCCCATGCGTAGAATCTGCGCTCGGTCTCATCCCATGCGTTCGCCGTCTCACCGCTCTCCTGACAGGTGAGGGTCAGCCCTGTGCCGGGGACGTTGACCAACGGGAAGACGGTGTTCTGTCCGTCCTTGAGCGCATGGACAAGCGCCGTGAGATTCTTCTCCCCTACAAAGCTGCCGTCCGCCGCAAGTTCGAGTTCCCCGATTGCCGCGCCCGTATGCAGTCCCGGCATACGGACGAGCAGCTGTTTCGTAAATGCGGCGACAACGGTGCGCAGGGTCTCCTCCGCCGTCTCCGCACGGAAGAGGAGCAGGGCGTTCCCTCCGCCGATATAGCCGACGCGCGCCGCAGTGGACATCTCGTCCCAACGTGGCTCTTCAACATTCATCCATGTCTCGGCATCGAGAGCATCCTCGCCGAGCACGCTCCGCAGTGCCGGCAGAAGTACGTCGTCAAAGACGCGCTCAACGAGATATGATGCGCCAATGTTCGTCTTGAGCTGATTGCCTGAGAAGATGTAGCTCTGTATGGAACGCGTATCAAAAAGTATTGCCTTATACCGCATTGCACAGCCTCCTTTGCAGCGCAAATCCATTCCTATGAGATAGATACATACGTCTCCCCCATTCCCTGTGCTGTCATGCGCCCCGTTCCGCAGAAGGGAGCAAACTGCGTGAGAAGCAGGATGATCTCCCGCTCCTCCTCCGAAAGTTCCGCGAGTCTGAACGAAAAATCCCCGACAAATGCAGGAACGCTCTTCTGAGCGGTCAGCCGTACCCGCAGGCTCTCGCCACGCCACGCGAGCGGAACAAGTTTTGCAGCGGCTATGCGCGCCGCATCTTTGTAAATCACAGCAGGAAGTTCCTGCTGTGTCCACTTGTCGGCAAGTGAGGCAAAGATGCGTTCGGGGTGCGGGAATGCGTAATCATACCCGTCCGCACGGAATAGTGTCGGTGATCGGAAGTGGAGCCGGACGCTCCGCGCGCGCTCCATAGACAGTGCCGCCGCCGCGAGTTCGTCAGGCGCTGCCGCGCCGGTCTCCATGCGTCCGTCTGCGAGAACCTCCTCAAGGCTGAACGCAAGTTTACCTACCTGCAGTCTCGTTCCACGCGGCATAGCGGCAAGCGCCATAAGAGCCGCATCGTCAAGCGCTGTGACGCGCAGGAACACACTTTCTCCCGCAGTAAAAGCTGGTTCATTGAAGGTCTTTTCCGCATTTGCGGAAGGCATGCGCCGACGGTCGGCTCTTTGCAGACAGCCAATCGTAAACGGCTTGATCTGCCGCGCATGGAAGTCGGCAGAAAGCTCTGCCGAACGCTCTGAAAGATAGTGAAAGAGCGCCCCGTGGAGGAGTCTGCCCGGGAACATGGTAAAATGCCCGCCCGTCTCCACACGCAGCCGATAAACAAGAACTCCTAACATATCCTTCTCCCCGAACGAATGCGCCGCCCTCAGTAGGCGCGGAAACGACAAAATGCGAAGCGGGACTCGCGGACGGTCTCCCCCGCCTCGTTCACGCGCTCGCTCACATGGCGCTCGCTGCACGCAGAGAACACGGGAATGCCCGCCGCCTTGAGCCGTGCAACAATCGCATAGGTGTAGGTGAACTCGCCCTGTACGAGAACCGCCGCAGGTCTGCGTGCGAGGATCGCCCGCGCATTCTCCTCCGCCAGATGCCGTACGGCATCCTCATCCCAGTCGGCAGGAATCTGTGGAAAGGGGATATCCATTATAGTGCCATACTCCTCGGCTGCACGCCGCTGCGCCTCCTCCCAACGTGCAGATGGGTGGTTGGTATGGTTGATGAATTCATTCATCTGCGCTGCCTCCTGACTGACGCGCCTGCTCGATGTCCGAAAGCGCAGTCTCCATCATCCGCTTCAGCTCCTTGACTCCCATGCGTCCTGTCTCCATGCGCGCATGGCTTGTATGGTTCCGTTCACTCTTGATGTCGAAGTAGTATGTGAGGATCCGCTGCGCCAGTTCCGCCTCCTGCACGATGAAGCCACCCTCGCGCAGGAGGCGCACTCCCGGTTTCCACTCAGCCGCCATGAACAGGTCGTCGAAGTCCTCCACCCTTACGCCGCCACTCGAGAGGAACTTCACCAGTTTCGAGGCAAGCATCCCATCCTTTCCCGCAAGGAGCTTGTCCCATATGTCCCGCTCCAACGCTTCGAGGTCTGTTCCCTCCGCTGCACCGCCCTGCGGCAGACGTGCTTTGAGGTAAAGCGGGCGCACATTTCTGAGGAAGCGCTGTCCCTCTGATGTTTCGCGTAGATTTTCACAAGCATGCGGTTGCAGCATCTTCCACAGCCACGTGACGGATGCGTGCAGGATCTCCGGCGTACGCAGGCGGAAATCACGGGAGCCTTCGAGTGCTCCCTCGACGAAGCGGCGTATTTCCTCTTCCTGCCGCACTCCGAGGTCGCGAACGAACGTTGAGAACTCCTTCTTCCATTGCTTCCGCACCTGCAGAAGTGCGTTATCCCTCTTCTTTGCAGATGCTTCCTCATGTTCTGACGCTGCGGGCTTCCGATATTCATTGATGAGATAGAATGCGGCGCTGCGATTCATCGAATCCTTTGCCCACTCTTCCTCAAAACTCTCCTGATACCTTGGATCGATCCGGAAGAAATGCGACGCTACGAGGACTTCGGGGACGCGCTCGGTAAAGAGCGTCATTGCCTGCTGCAAGAGGTTGTGCGAAACACACCAGCGGATCAGAGCAATATCGTCAAGTTCCGCCTTCAGAATGTCTCTGTAGTCATCCTGAATGCGCCCAAGCATCTGCCGCATGAGGTTGTCACTCTGCACCGCCTCTGTCGACGCCGATGCCGGGGACTCATCGGGAAAGGCCTCTATCGTACGCCGAAGCTCGACAATCGCGTTGCGCAAATCGCCATAGTGGCAGAGCTTCAGCTCCTCTGCAAAGCTCCGCATTGCATCAAGGAGAGCATCAAGCGCCTCGCTCGTTGCTCTGACCTTGAAGAAGTCACTCATCACGGAGACTTCGCCATGACGGACGAACTCCTCTGCGCCCGCGACGAGGTCGAAGAACGAATACAGCGGGTTGACTTCCTCGACCCGATTCTTGTTCGGGTCGTTTCTATTGTAGTTGGAGTAAAGGACTTTGCCGATGGAGATGCGTTCGTACTGGAGCAGGCGCATGAGGGCGACGAGGATCATCGATGCATTGCGCAGTCCGCCCGTGCAGTCAACGTGGAGAACAATCTCCACAGTCGGATCATCTCTTCTGACATCCTGTGCATACCGACGCACGGAGGAGGCAACCTCGATGAGGGTGTCCATATTCTCCTCGATCGGCGCCTGCTCATCAAAGTCGATGGATTCGGCGATATCCTCCACATTGGGTACGATATCCGAGATCCGGTGCAGAAAGTAGTCGTAATGCGTCCACCCACGCCCCTCCGCATCCTCGTATCCGGCAATCGATCCTGCGACCATCTTCGTCCGCACAAGGAAGAGATGCGACAAGCTGTCCACCCGTGCATTCCCTCCGCACAGGAGGTAACGGACGGCGGACTCGTTCGTCGTGTGGCAGTCCTTTTTCGCGCCGATGTTCTGATACTCCGCCACCGAAATGCCGCCCTCACGGCTGCGTTTGACATCGCTCAGAAAGCACAGCATGATATCTTTGCGCATATTATCCCTCTTTCTCATGCAGTTTGGATGTCGCCGCAGACAGTGCCGTAAGCGCATCGTTCAGCAATTTTTCAATATCCTTGCGGCAGACATCTTCCGCTGTCGCATGGTTGACCAGATTACGCTGCTCACGCAGATAAAAATGTGTGCGCAGACATGCAAACATATCCTTTTTCCCGCAATCCGTAAGCACTACACGCGCATGATCCTTCATCTGCCTCCATGTATCCTGAAACGCCGCCCACCGCACTTCGCTGTCGTTCGGATCTCCCTGTTTGAATACACAGTGTTCGATATCCAGCTGAAGGATAACCGGATTTTTCTTTTTCTTTCGCTCTTGGATAACCTTCCAATAAAGTGTCGGGTTGATGATGAAGTTCTGCATCCATCCCGGGTGCATCCGACTCACTGCCGCCTTTGCACAGGATGTGAGAATCGGCAGAGGGTAGACAATGCGGCGTTTGACAAAGCAGACGGGCAGCCACTCCGTCGCAAGCGTCATTGCCTGCTGCAAAAGCCCCTTCTCCATACACCAGCGAATGATTGCAGGATAACGCTCCGACTCGTCGTCCGTCTCTCCGAGCAGAGCACCGTAGCCCTCGGTGATCGTATCAATGAGCTGCATAAACATGCGGTCCTCGACCGTGCGCTCCTCCTCCGGGAGATCGAGGAACTGCTCCAACGATGCGCTCAGTGCCGACAGTGCACGCGGAATATTCGCCGTCCGGCAGATCTGTATTGCATCCGAGAACTCATGCATGGCAGCGAGTACACCCCTCAGTTCGTCGCCAATTACCTTGCCCGCCACCCCCGTCTCCGCATCATAGCCGAAGTATTCCTCGATGGCGCGCGAACTCCCGAGAGAGACAAAAGCGTCCGCCCCCGCAACGAGCTTGTACGCATCACTGGCAGCACGTACGTCAAATATGCGGTTCTCACGCGACAGCGTATGAAAATCCGCATAGAGCATCTTCTCCACCTGCATGCCGTCATATTGGAGAAACTGGAGAACCGTGGTCATCATCATATTGGCATAGCGCGAACCGCCTGTAATATCCGCATAGATATGACAGTCCCGCCAGACAGAAGCCCCGCCCGCATCTCCTTTGATCCGCTCGGTCAGGTCGGCAACCTGCCCTTCAATATCCTCGATGAGCGCGTCCTCGCGATAGCAGAGCAGGATCGGTATGATTTCAGCGTCCGCAAGCGCGGAGCGCAGCCGCCTCATGCGTGCGCACCAAAAATCAAACTGACTCGGATAGACGCTGCGCACGCCATTTTCCACAACGACAACGCGGTGAGCCACGCCTCCCATGGAGGGTGGAACACATTGCGGGGTCACAAGACAATAGAGCCGCGTGATTTTCTCTCCATCCCGTGTAAGAAGATCAACCATATTGGCAAGCGGCGCCTCATTCGTCTGAAAGCCTGAAAAATGGCCGAGGTTTTCTTCCAGAACAAAATCCTTTTCCTCCACGGTCATTACAGGAAGTCCCGACTCCGCTTCTTGCGTTGTCCGTAAAATGAAGCTAAAAAAATTGATTGCTATATTCTGTCTCATGAGAGCACGCACCTCCTAAATCATCTTTTATTTTACCGAAAAATACACCTGTCTGCAAGGGATTACGCAGAAGGGGCTCCCGTTGGAATGTCCCGCCCCATGACCATATTCTAACAAATATATCGGATGAGCTTGTGCAATTTTCCCTGCACCTTTTCGATTATTCGATTGCAGGTCATGGAAGGATACAGTAAAATACTGCTGATTGAAGCGATACTGTCAGCGAAATGAAGAAAGGGGGATGTATGAAGGCGAATATTGTCATCGTCGCACTCTTTCTCGCGCTCTCCCTGCTCCTCTTTCACTTCGTATTTCATCCCACATATGAGGGCGAGTGGCGCACACTGTCCGCTCCGATGATGGAGGCAGGAAGTCGGCGCATCCTGCTCGTGCCGCTCGACTCACGCCCGCCGTGCCGGGAGTTCGTCGTAAACGGCGGCAGGATTGTCGGGCGTGAAATCATCACACCGCCGACGGAGTATATGGACTACTATTCCATGGCGGGCGATACACATGCGATGCGCCGCTGGCTTGCGGAGAACATGGCTGAAGCGGATGCGGTGATTCTCTCGGTCGATCAGCTGCTCTCGGGGGGGCTCCTCGCGGCACGCGAGGCGCACATCTCGGCGGACGACATCGCTGCACTCGCCGCATATCTGCGTGCACTGCACGCGTCGCACCCGAACGTATTGCTGCACGCGTTTTACATCCTGCCGCGTGCGATTCCACAGGACGGGATCGAGGGCTGGCGTGAGCGACGCGCCCTGCTCGCCTATGCGCGTCTCCTCGGGCGCGCGGGCGAGGGACTGCCTATCGATGTGGACGAGATGGAGCGGCTGCGCGGTGCGTTCCCCGATGACGATCTGCAAAAATACCTTGCACACTTCGATGAGAGCACGGCGCTCGCCGCCATGCTCATTGACCTCACGGAGGAGGGCGTGCTCACGCGCCTCGTCCTTGGACAGGACGACGGTGAGGAGTATTCGGTCGGCAATCTGAAAAAAGCGGAGCTGTCTGCCCTGCTCACGCAAAAAAATATCGCCCCCGAACGGGCGATGATTGTGCACGGCGCGGATGAAATCGCGCTCTCCATGCTTACACGGATCGCGGTGGATAAGCTGCGTGCCGCAGGCGGAGAGCTGCCGCGCGTTTCGCTGCGCTACGCGGGTGCAGACATGGACGGCGCAGTCTTTCCCTTTATGGCAGTGTCGAACGATGTGACAGCGCGCGAGAAGATTGCCATGCTCGGCGCTTCCCTTGCAGGGGACGGCGAGGACAGCGATCTGACGCTCTTTATCTCTGCCGGTGACAGCAGCGCAGATACGCTCGGCACACGCGCCTCCGCCGCAGCCGCCATCAAGGCTATGCTGGCAGCAGGAACCCCCGTCGCACTCGTCGATCTCTCGCGGCACTTCCACGCAGAGGAAACGCTGCTGCCCATCCTGATCGAAAAGAATGTACCCGTGAACGCCCTCACGGCATACGCGGGTTGGAATACCGCGAGCAACGCCATCGGTACGGCGCTCTCGGAGGCGCTGCTCTATCACTGTGCCATGCAGCGTGCAGCGAGTAACGAGGAGCGGGAGGCATACACGTACGCGAATCTCGCATTCCTCACGGGACGCATTGCTGAGGATGAGTTCTATCTCAAGGAAAGTATCGACCGCGTCAACAACACGCTCCGCATTGCAGGCTATCGAAATACCGCCGATCTCGACCTCACGCGTAACTGGCGCTGGGCGAATGATCTCCTCATGCACGACCTTGATTGCCGTATACGAAGCTATGAAAGTACCGCCGCATGTCGCGCACCGTTTCGGCAGGGCGCTGTGCAGATGCGCCTTGTGCGGAGCAATATCATGGCGTACTACCCGTGGCCGCGCACCTTCGAAGTGCGGTTGGAAACGCAGCCGATAATCGAACTATCCCAGTAACGCAGAGAACGGAGCCCGACGGACTCCGTTCTTTTATCCCCTATTCACTGTGCCGCAAGCCCGAATCGTGTGATTCCTTCCTTGCGGAACTTGTCCAGCAGCTCCATGACGCCGCTGTAGTTCAGATCCCCATCCGCACGCACAACGACGGCAAAACGGGGATTCTTCTGACTCTCCGCGCGCGCACGGCGCAGGAGTGTCCCCTCGTCGATCTGCTGATCCTCAAGCCAGAGCGAGCCGTCCTTGCGCACCGTGACGAGATAGGTCACATTCAGCTGCGTCTGCGCCGTCTGTGCCTTCGGCAGATTCACATCCACGGTCTTGAGGTTCACCATATAGAGCGTACTCATGATGAAAAACACGAGCAGGAAGAACATGATGTCGATCATGGGGATAATCATAACCTCGGGCTTTTCAAACGCCCTTCTGTCGCGCAGCCTCATGCCTCATCACCTTCCGCCGCCTCTCCCGTGTGCAGAGAAGTCTCGATCACGCCCTTGACGCCTGCCGCACGCGCCAGCTCGATGCGGCTGTTCTCGGCAGCGGAGAAGCACATCTCCATATCCGTGACGATGTTCTCAATGCGCTGCGAGAAATACGCGTGCACGGCAAGTGCGATAATGGCAACGCACAGACCCATCGCCGTTGCAATCAGAGCCTCGCCAACACCGCCCGTGATGGCACTCGGCTCGCCTGCCTCGATGTTGAACACGCTGAAGGTCGAGATCATGCCGCTGATCGTGCCGAGCAGTCCGAGCAGCGGCGCCATTGTGACAATCACGCTCAGATAGTACATGCGGCTACGCAGCTTCGAGAGCGCAATGCCGGACTGAATCTCCATGTAGGAGGACATCTTGCGCGAATTCTTGCTGTTCTTCGAGATTGCACTGAACAGAATATCAGCAATCGATCCGCGCTTTGTCTCGGTCAGCTGCACGGCCTCCCCAAAGCGCCCGTTGGCAACGTGCAGCATGAACTCATGCGCAAATGCTCGTCCCGCATCCGCACGTACAAAATAGAACGTACGCTCAATACCGATAAAGACGACAAAGATCGATGCCGCAAGCAGGAAGTACATGACAATGCCACCCTGCCTGAAAAACTCTACCCCCTGTGCAATAAAATCCATCGTATAACCGTTCCTTCCCCTGTAGAATCGGATGACCTGCGCCACCCAATGATAAGCGACATCATTCTACTACATATTTGCGCCTGCGTCAACGATAACAAATCTCATTATAATGTTTCACTTGACACGGATACCTTGCAGACCATGTGAAAAAATACTATAATAAAAGCCGTTATTTCATCGAAGGAGGATATGGTTTGAAGTTCCCTCTCGCACGCGGCTTTTGGCAGCTGTTCAAAGGATATTGGAGTTCCCCCGAAAAGTGGAAGGCGCGCGGGCTGCTTGCCTCCGTGATTGCACTCAATCTCATCATGGTCTATCTGCTCGTGCAGATCAACGACTGGTACCGCGTTTTCTACGACGCCCTGCAGGCATATGACCGGGATTCATTTTGGCCGCTCATCGGCAAGTTCACAGGACTCGCGTTTCTCTACATCGTGATCGCCGTCTACGCCGTCTATCTCCGGCAAATGCTGACGATCAACTGGCGCACGTGGATGACGGAGCAGTATCTCTCGCGTTGGATGCGCGGGCAGGTCTACTACCGTCTGCAGGTGCTGCGCAGCGATACGGACAACCCCGACCAGCGTATCAGCGAGGACATCAATCAATTCGTCTCGCTGACGCTGACGCTGCTCGTCGGCATCCTCAAGCAGCTCACGACGCTCGGCGCATTTTCCGTCGTGCTCTGGAACCTCTCGGGCGCGATCACCGTCCCCGTCGGCACTGCGGAGTTCACGATCTACGGCTATATGTTCTGGCTGTCCCTCCTCTATTCGGGACTTGGCACATATTTCGTTCATCTCGTCGGAAAGAAGCTCATCCGTCTGAACTTCGACCAGCAGCGCTATGAGGCAGACTTTCGTTTCAGCATGATGCGCGTGCGGGAAAACAGTGAGAGCATTGCGTTCTATCGCGGCGAGATGGCGGAGGGCGTCGGGTTCAAGGAGCGGTTCGCAAACGTCATCAAAAACTACTGGGGACTCATGCGCCGCACGAAGCTGCTGAACTTCTACGTCAACGGCTATGGTCAGCTCGCGATCATCTTCCCGCTCGTCATGGCAGCCCCGCGCTATTATGCGGGCGAGATGGCGCTCGGCGGACTCATGCAGACCCTCTCGGCGTTCGGGCGCGTGCAGGATGCGCTCTCCTTCTTCGTCGATTCCTACAGCTCCATCGCCGAGCTCGCCGCTGTGATCCAGCGACTCTCGGGCTTCACGGCGCATATGGAGGAGTCCGCACGCGTCACGAGCGACATTGTACGGAGCGAGGGCAGCGACAAGGCGCTCACACTGCAAAAGCTCTCCATCGACCTTCCTGACGGCACAGTGCTCCTCACAGCTTGTACCCTCTCCCTGCCTGCAGGCAGCCATGTCCTCGTGACGGGGGCCTCGGGCGCGGGCAAGAGCACACTGCTGCGTGCTCTTGCGGGCATCTGGCCCTATGGCAGCGGCGCGATCAACCTGCCGCAAGGGGCAAAGCGTCTCTTCCTCCCGCAGCGCCCCTATCTCGTCCTCGGCTCGCTGCGCCGCGCGCTCTCCTATCCGCGCACGGCGGCGGCTTCCGATACGGAGCTTGCACGCATCCTAAAGCTCGTCGGACTGGAGCACTTCGCTGTGCGTCTCGACGACGTGGATGACTGGAGCCGCATTCTCTCGCTTGGCGAGCAGCAGCGCCTTGCGTTTGCACGCATCCTGCTCATCCGACCCGACTGGATTTTCCTCGACGAGGCGACATCCGCCCTCGATGA
>CAUVFG010000010.1:0-20371 GCA_963551125.1 uncultured Selenomonas sp.
AGCAGAATCTGATTCCGAATCATGAACGAAGCCCGAGCGAAGCCCGAGAAAATGGAAAAAAAGGCGGCATAGAGAGTGGCAAGTCCCGTCGTCGAAAGAAGGCACTGCGGCTTGCTTTGAAGGGGGTAATGGATATGCCGCTGGGGGAGCTTGCCCCCGAGCTGCGCGACGGCATCATGATTGCGGCGAAAGTCACCGATGAGGAACTGACTGTCGCAGATGTGCTGATTGGCAGCATTGTCCGAACCGCGTGTAATGGAAACTCGCAAATGGCGAAGCTCCTGCTTGACACCATCGGCGAAAGCGCGGATGTTCGTCTCCGGGAGCGCGAAGTCAAGCTGAAAGAGAAGTCGCTTGATGATGATCGATCGGACGGTGCTGCATCGATCACGTTTGTATTTGAGAGGGAGGAGACGGAATGAATGAACGGAGGGTCAATGTCGCTGATCTTGTTGCACCGAGCTTTGACAGCCTTTTCTATGACGTGCAGGAGAACCGCTATACGCACTATTGGCTTGCGGGTGGGCGTGGGTCTACGAAGTCGAGCTTTGCATCTCTCTGTGTGCCGCTTATGCTCCTCCAGAATCCGCGCTGTCACGCGGTCGTTCTGCGCAAGGTTGCGAATACACTGCGCAACAGTGTGTATAACCAGGTCGAATGGGCGATTGATGCGCTGGGGTTATCCGATGCATTCGCGGCACGGGTGAGTCCACTGTCGTTCGAGTACCGCCGCACGGGGCAGAAAATACTCTTCCTTGGCGTAGATGATAAAAGTAAGATCAAGTCGCTCAAGCTGCCGTTCGGTTATACTGGATTTGTGTGGCTGGAGGAGCTTGACCAGTTCACGGGTATGGAAGAGATTCGAAGTCTCCTGCAGTCACTCTTGCGCGGTGGTGAGCGCTACTGGGTGTTTTACTCGTATAACCCACCGAAGAGCCGTAACAACTGGGTCAACGAGGAAGCACTGTTTGATCGCGACGATCGTATTGTCCACCGCTCCACTTATCTGGGCGTGCCGCCCTCGTGGCTTGGCGAGCAGTTCGTGAGCGAGGCGGAGCGTCTACGGGAGAAGAACGAGACGCTGTACCGCCATGAATACCTCGGCGAGGTTACGGGCACGGGCGGCAGCGTATTTGATAACGTCGAGGATGTGGAGCTGAGTGATACCGACGTGGCACTCTTTGACCGCCTCTATCATGGGTTGGACTTCGGTTTTGCTGTTGACCCTCTTGCTTTCGTCTCCATGCACTATGACGCCAAACATGAGGATTTATACATCTTTGACGAGATCTACGAGCAGCGGCTGAGCAATGCACAGGCAGCGCGGAGAATCCTGCCACGTCTCCACGGACAACACCTGACCGCAGACGCAGCAGAGCCGAAGAGCATCGCGGAGCTGCGTGGACTTGGGCTGAATGTGCAGGCGGCACGCAAGGGTCCCGACTCCGTTGCCTACGGGATTCACTGGCTGCAGGGGCGCAGACGTATCTACATCGACAAGCGACGCGCGCCGAACACCTACCGCGAGTTCGTCGGCTATGAATACGAGCGCAACAAAGACGGGCAGTTCATCAGCGCATATCCCGACAAGGACAATCACACGATCGACGCGGTACGCTATGCGACGGAGGCACTTGCGGCGGGTGAACGCATACGGGCGATGCGCGGCAATATCTACTAAGGAGGGACGCATTTGGACATCAACGAAATGGCAGAGTCTTACACGCTGCTGCATGACGCCTACTATGGGGACGGGCAGTTCAAGCGGGGCGGTGCGCTCATCCGTCACACGCGTGAGAGTCCGGAGAATTTTGCCAAGCGCAAGAAGCTCGCCTACTACCTCAACTACATGGGGCCGATTGTCAACGCCTCGGTAGACCCGATCTTTCGCAACGAGATCAAGCGTGAGTACAATGATACGGCGAAATTCAAGGTATTCCTCGATGATGCTGACCGAACGGGGGCAGACCTGCAGAACTATATGCGCCGTCTTGCCACTATGGCGAAGCTCTACGGCGTTGTCTATGTCATCGTCAACAACGAGGCAGAGATCGGTGCGACGGTGCAGGACAGCCTCAACAAGAGAGCGCTGCCGTATCTTGCGCACGTCCTGCCGAATGAGGTCACTCATTGGCACTTCGATGAACGCGGGCGGATGGTCGAGTTTGGCTATAAGAGCAGCGTAAAGGACGCGGAGGACAAGACGCGCACGCGCTATTATACATGGTCGGAAACGGCGTGGACGGTTGCGGATGAAAACAATCAGATCATCCGGCAGGGAGATAATCCCCTCGGACGGCTGCCCGTCGTGCAGTATTTCGGACGCAGTGCTGACCCGATGGAGGTGCTGCCGCCGCCGGAGTTCCTGTCGGTCGCGCAGACGAATCACCATGTCTATCAGTTATGTAGTTGGCATACGCAGATCTTGCAGAACCAGACGTTCAACATCCTCATCATGCCGCACACAGGCGCGTCCGAACTGACCATCGGTACGAACAACATACTCGGCTATCCTCCGGAGAGTCAGCACCCGCCCGCATTTATCGCGCCCGACGCAGCGCCCGCGCAGGTGCTGACGGAGCAGATTGACCGCCTTATTCGCGAAATGTACCGCATGAGCGGCATTGATTCCGTGATCGGCGTGCAGTCGGCGAAGTCCGGCGTTGCGCGTCAGTGGGACTTTGAGCGGACGAATCAGCGGCTCGTCGACTTTGCCATTCAGAGTGAGGAGGCAGAGAAAGCCATCATTGCGCTCTATGAGGCATGGACAGGCGAGACGATCGGCTATGTATGCGAATATCCGCGCGACTTCAAGATCTCCGATGTGACGGAGGGGCTTGCACAGGCACAAGCGGCGCTCGACCTAGGATTTGACAGCAAGACATATCAAGTGGAGGTTGCGCGCAAGGTGCTCGAAGCATACCTGCCGAATCTCGAGCCGGTGACATACGACGCGATCATCAGTGAGCTCGAAGCAGCGGCCGCTGTCATAGAGCAGACAAAGACCTACGGAGATGACGATGAAACGGACGGCGACACAGACAGAGATAGAGGCGTTTGAGCGGCGCATCCGTGAACTCATGGCAGAGGGCTACAGCGTCCGGTTTGCCGTGTATCAGGCATACAAAGAACACCCTGTGATGCAGGCCATGCACAGGGAGGCAATCGCACAGATACGCGCGGAGGCGGAGCGAGGATACGGAGATTCGCTGCCGCAGGGGATTACAGACAGACTCTTTACACACTCTTGGACACCTGACGGGCTGACACTCTCAGAGTGTACGACGCACGCCTCCATCCTTGTGCGGGAAATGGTCGCCCGGACGATCTCGGAGCAGATCAAAAAGAGTGCCTCGTACCGACAGGCGAGTCTTGCGATATTTGACGGATACAGGCAGGGCGGCATTATCCCCGTGCAGGATGTACCGAAATACCTTGCTGAGACGACAGCAATAGCACGCCATGCAAGTATCCCGCGTGATGAAATACTGAAAATGCTAAAGCCCATCCGCCGGCAAATCGAAAAGGGAACGACGGCGGGAATGCGTGCAGCATATTCGCAGCTCATGGACGCATTAGAGACGCAGAACGAAAAAGCTCTGAATCGAGCAATTTTCACAGCAACACAGGAGAGGACGCGCTATTTTGCCGACCGTATTGCACGGACGGAGATGGCGCGGGCGTACCAAGACGGATTTTTGCTCAAGTGGGACAATAACGATGACTGCGTCGCCTACCAGTGGAAGCTGTCGGGACGGCATCCGCGTTATGATATATGCGATCTGTATGCAAAGGCGAATCTCTACGGGCTGGGTGCGGGCGTGTTCCCCAAGGACAAGGTGCCGCGTTTGCCCGCGCATCCGCATTGTATGTGTTTCCTAAAACCCGTTATCCGCGGGATGATGGACAATGAAACGCCGATTGACCGCGTCGAGGAGGGCGGCAGAGAGTACCTTGCGAGCGTGAGTCTCCATCATCGGCAGATGCTCCTCGGGATTCATGGGGAGAAGGATGTACGGGGCGGAGTCAGCTGGACGGCAAAGGCACGAGGATACAGCGGTAAAAAAATTGACAGCAGACTATCGTCAACAGGCGGGAGAGGTGATATAATAATACAAAGCGGGGCGCTGAATCCGAACAGTGACAGAGCGCTCAAACATGCTACAACGTATTATGAATCTGTTCGGCACATGACAACGGACTGCGAGAGAATTGCAGCAAATACAGGTTTTCGTGAGCAAGATATTCGCGTCATAAAGAACCATGTGTTCATTGAGGAGCATGACCTACAATCTGGTCGGGGAAGATTCTTTCCGGATTATGAAATGGCACAATCTTGGCAGCGCCTTATTGACGGGCGAAACATCCAAGAGCGCGATATTGTCCTGCTGAATCATGAATATATTGAATCTATTTTCATGAAAGATGGACTTTCCGCTGTTGATGCTCATGAAAAAGCACAAAGAATATACAACTATGCGGCGCTCTTGAAAGGATGATTCAAATGTTGGGGTGGGCGAAACCAATCAAAGAGAACGATGATGAGATGCTTATTGCTTATAGCGTGGAGAGTGATCGTTCTTGTGATGGTGTTTTGATCTGGAATAAAAAAACAAAAGAGTTTCAGATAGACAAACTGTCTGCCACAGCAGATGTTATGTCCACAAATCGACTGGCGGGGCTGATTCGGTATAGCTTGTATGAAGGTTTCTTTACTCCGGGGCTTAATTGTATGTTGAGCTGATAAAAACGGGATAGAAAGCACTTGCGCTTGCAGGTGCTTTTTTCATGCCCTCCGTGCTTGACGGCAGGGCATTTTT
The DNA here is from genome assembly GCA_963551125.1 of uncultured Selenomonas sp. Classification (GTDB taxonomy): domain Bacteria; phylum Bacillota; class Negativicutes; order Selenomonadales; family Selenomonadaceae; genus Centipeda. Next base: position 4,821 of record CAUVFG010000010.1, read on the forward strand.
TATGCGCGGGATTGAGACCCGCAAGGCTGTTTTGCACAGGAGGCAAGAACATGGAACTCAAAGAGGTATATGCGGCACTGGAGGCTGCGGAAAATGGCGCGGCGATGGTAGAGACCATCAAAAGCGAGCTGGCGGGCGTCCGAAAGGAGGCGGCAGATGCACGCATCGGGAGGAACAAGGCAGAGGAGGCGCTGACTGCGCTCAAGACGGAGCATGGAGCGCTTGCAGAGAAACACAAGGAGCTGGAGACGCAGCTCGGCGACGCACAGAAGAAGGGCGCGGGTGCACAGACGGAGATGCAGAAGCTGCAGGGGCAGATCGCCGACCTTGCCAAGAAGTACGAGGATGCGGAGGCGGCGCGCAAGACCGCCGAGGAAAAGCGCGTACAGGCAGACATCATGGCGCAGACAGTCGACGCCCTCACAAAGGCGAATGCCGTCGACCCGCAGGAGTTTGCGAAACTCATTGCGCCCTCCATCAAAGTCGCTGAGGATGGCACATACAGTTATACCAAGGCAGATGGCACACAGGGCAGCATCGCCGATGGCGCGACGGAGTGGCTCGCGGGTAAGGCGTGGGCGGTCAAGGATACACAGCTGCGCGGCAGCGGTGACGGCAGGTCACAGGATAACGGAGCAGGTGGTATGATTGCGGAGCAGTTTGCCGCTGCGCTCGGAGGCTAAAACAGAAAGAGGTAACACATGGCAATCAATACGCTTGAGATGGCAAAGATTTTCCAGCAGGAACTTGATAAGCAGATGCTTACGGCGGGCACGTCCGGATGGATGGAGGCGAACGCCTCGAATGTGAAGTATAACGGCGGTGACACGGTGCGCATGCCGATGATCACGACGACGGGACTTGCAAAGTATGACCGTGACAACGGATTCAACCAGGGCGCGGTAACTCTTGCCTACAAGGACTACACGCTCACGCAGGATCGCGGGCGTACGTTCCACCTTGACTCCATGGACGTGGATGAGAGCAACTTCATCGCCTCGGCAGGGACGGTCATGGGTGAGTTCCAGCGGCTGCAGGTTGCGCCCGAGATCGATGCCTACCGCTACAGCAAGATCGCAGCACTTGCAAAGGGCGCATCGCATGAGTCGGCGGCATTCACGCCGACGAAGGACAATATCCTCGGCAAGCTCGACGAGGAGATCACGAAGATTCAGGACATCGCCGGCGAGGACGAGCCGCTCGTCATCGTCATGGCGACGCCTGTCCGCACGATCCTCAACGGGGCGAAGGATGTGACGCGCTATCTTGACGTTGCGGACTTCAAGGTGGGTGCAATCAACACGAAGGTGCGCACCTACAACGAGATTCCGATCCTCTCCGTACCATCCGCACGCATGAAGACGGCATACGTTTTCAATGACGGCAAGACCACGGGGCAGGAGGCGGGCGGCTTCAAGGCGGACACGGGTGCCAAGGCGATCAACTGGATCATCATGACGCGCCGTGCGCCGATCGCAATCTCCAAGACGGACAAGGTGCGCATTTTCGAGCCGGATACAAATCAGACGGCAGACGCGTGGAAGATTGACTACCGCAAGTTCCACGACCTCTGGATTCCGAGCAACAAGCTCGCGGGTGTCTGGGTCAATACGGGCGCATAAGGAGGAACATGATGACAAGACTTGTACGACTGAACGAAGTACAGTATGCAGAGACGGAGCATCAGATCGCGGGACTCGTAGCGCAGGGCTTTGTCCCTGTGCCGCTTGAGACAAAGCCTCCGAAGGAGCCTAAGGAACCTAAGACACCGAAGGACGGCAAGGGAAAGGATAAGGGCGAGAAAATCGATGAGGGCGGCGCGGAGGACAATCCGAGCCGTGAGGGTGATGAGCAGCATTGAGGCGTTTCGTCGTAATCTGCGGCTTGCTGTCACGGCAAGCGCGGTAGAGGTTGCGATGACCGCAAAGATGGAGCATCGCTATAAACAGCGGAATGGACGGCTCAAGGATGCGGTGCAGACAATTTTTTCAGAAGACACAAGAAGAGAGTGTGAGGCGCATGTGTACCTTGATGGTAATATCGCGCCCTATGGTGTTTTCATTCATGAGGGCATCAAACCGCATGACATTTTCCCAAATCGGAGGAAGGCGCTGCGCTGGGTGGACGGGAACAAGTTCCTGTTCGCCAAGCGCGTCCGTTTTCCTGGATGGGCTGCGGATCCCTTTATCTATGATGCGTTCGAATCCAATCAGGAGACGATCATGAATATATTTGACCGCTATACGGAGCGGGCACTGAGGGAGGTGGAGGATGCTATTACAAGCAGACGCATTACAGGATAAGGACGAACTGCTCGGCGCGTCCGTGACGGATGACCTCATCAAAGAGGCGGAGGAGTACCTGCGTGCAGCGGCGGCAGGTCTCGGCGTTGCGTGGGATACTGTGCAGCCGACCTACTATGTGCGGCGATTCCTCACGGTCTATGTGTTCCGCGAGCTGTGCATACGCAAGAGCTACACGGGGGCACAGGCATGGGGGAGCGGCGGCACTGACGATAAGGACAGCTATGCGGGGAAATACAGTTTTTACCGCGACGAGATGAAGCGGCTTGAGGCATCCATGACGGCAGCCGCACTCACGGGCGAGGCGCAGACCGTTTCTTATGGCAGCATAGAACTGTATCGGGGGTGATTGTATGCTGTGGTTCAAGGTACTTGAGAGCCTGCGCGACTATCTGTGCGCGGCAGACATCGCCGATCAGGTCTATATCGGAGGCTATAAGCCGAGCGATGTGCGCCCCGACGAAAACGGCAAAGGGCTGATCTTTATTCAGCGTGATCGTGAGCGTCCTGCGAGCGATGATCTTGTGCAGGATATGCGCGTGCAGGTCAGCGTCGATACGTGGGTGAAATCGAGCGTTTCGTATCTGGAAAAAGGCTACAGGGCGCTTGCACGACTTGAAGGGGCATTGATGGACGCATTGCGGCGCTATGAGCAGGAGACCACATATATCGCGGACGGCGTGCAGCTTATGCGGGTGCGTATTATCGAAACCGGCGGGCGATGGGGACAGCGTACGCCCCCTCGTCGGCAGCCGCTGCTCACTGGAAGTTATCATCTATGAGGAAAAATAAGGAGGCAGTATATGGCAACACAACAGGCGCGCGGCTATAAGTCCGCGATGACCATTGACTTTGAGTCGTCCTTTGGCGTGAGTCCGACGACGAAGAAGGGCATCTCTCTGCCGATGAACAGCAACGACCTCTCGAAGGCGCAGACGCTCATCGAGTCGGACACGATCACGAATACGCGCAACGATACGCAGCCGGCACTCGGACGCGTCAGCGTGGACGGGGACATCGAGATGCCCGCAGACTATGTGTCCGCAGGCTACATGCTTAAGGCGCTTTTTGGCAATCCTAAGACCACGGGCACAACGGCGAACAAGACACATGTCTTTACGGTCAAGGATAATCAGCCGTCCATCATCGTCGAGAAAGCGTTCCCTGACCTAGGCAAATACATCCGCTACAAGGGCGTCAAGGTCAATACGTTCTCCGTCGACTACGGGCAGGACAGTGAAATGACGTTCAAATATGGCGTCATGGGCGCGTCGCGTGAGCAGGATTCTGCGGCGTATGACAGCGCAGCAAAGGCGGCAAAGCTCCTGCGCATTGCACAGAACCACGCATACATCAAGATCGACGGCGCGGAGAGTCGTATCGTCAAGGAAGGCTCGCTTGAGGTGAGCGCGAACCTCGACGGCGATCAGTATGTTGTCGGAGGAGGCGGAGTGCGCGGGGATATTCCTGAGGGGCTGATGAAGGTCTCGGGCAGTCTCAAGGCGCTTTTTACGTCAACAGAGTGGATGGACAAGGCGGACACGGGTGCCGCCGTCGCAATGGAGATCGGCTTCAAACTCGACGAGAATACATCGCTCGTTTTTGCGATGCCGACCGTGCAGTTCGAGCCGTTCGACGCACAGATCAGCGGTCCCGCAGGTGTGGTCGTCGATGTAAAGTGGCGGGCATTCTCGGCAGACGGCACGAGCATTGTCACGACGACGCTCAAGAATCAGCAGGAAGCTTACTAAGCAGGAGGTAAAGACATATGGCAGACGAAAAGAAGCACATTATCCCAATCCGCTCCCTCACCGTGAAGGAAATGCGGGAGCTGCGCAAGGCGGGGTATGATCCTGCCTTTGCAGATAAGGAGGACAGTGCCGCAGCGACCACGGGCATGGTGGACTGGATTCTTGATAACGTTTACGGAGATCAGATCACGGATGATATGCCCTACAGCGAGGCGTTCCGAATCGCGACAGATACTTACGCGATGACCTATGGTCGGGAGGCTGAGGAAAAAAACTAGAGGCCGTTTATCGGTGGGAGATGTCGGAAAGCCCCGAATACTGCGCAACGTGCCGTGAGGTATACGCACAGGAGGGGAAGCATCCGCCTTGCAGTGGATGTGAATTCGAACGTCCGGCACTGATGGACGAGAATATGGAGGCGTGGGCGCTGTGGCGACACATACAGACGCAGGTGCGTACGTCATTCGCGGGTGTTGTTGGCGTTGATTATGTCGCCGTGCGGCAGGTGGCAGAGGTCTTAGGGATTGACTTAGACCTTGCCATGTTGCATAAAGTGCAGACGCTTGAGGGCGTAATGCTGCAGGAGGTGAGTAAGAAGAGTGGCAAATAAAGAGATCTCCGTCGCGATACGGGCGCGGGACTATGCAACGGCGGCGTTTGAGCGTGTGCGTCAGACGGTCGCATCGATCAAAGATCAGACGATCAACGTGCGGGCGAACACAGGCACAGCACAGGCGGCCGTGCAAGGTGTCAAAGATAAGCTGGCGGGCATCCGTGACAAGGTCGTCAATCTCAGAGTAAATACCAATGGCGCAGAGGGAAATGTCGAGGGCGTGACCGCGAGCTTCGGCAGGCTTGCCCCTCAAGCTCTCGCTGCCGCGGCTGCGATCATGTCCGTGGAAAAGGCACTCTCTGCGGGCAAGTCCGCATTTATTGACTACAATGCGCAGCTTGAGCAGACGCGCGTTGCATTCACGTCGATGCTCGGCTCTGCGGACCAGGCGAATACTATGATCGCAAACCTGCAGAAATTTGCAGCGGAAACACCGTTTGAAATGCCCGGCGTACGCGACGCCGCGCAGCAGCTTCTCGCATTCGGCTACGATGCGGACGAAATTATCCCGACGCTCACGGCGCTCGGAAACGCCGCCTCTGGCCTTGGACGCGGCCAGGATGGATTTAATCACCTGGCATTTGTGTTCGGGCAGATTCGGACAACGGGTCAGCTTATGGGGCAGGATGTTATGCAGCTTGCGCAGCTCGGCGTGCCCGTCAAAGATATTCTCGCCAAAAACTTGGGTTTGGCTAAAGATGAGCTTGCCAATATTGGTGAGCAGGGAATTGACGCGGATGTCGCGATTCAAGCTCTCATTGACGGCATGAACGAGCGTTTTCCCGAGATGATGAAAAAGCAGTCGGAGACGTTCGAGGGCGTGCTGTCGAACATCAAGGACAATCTCGGTCAGGCGTTCGGACTCTCCGGGCTACCTCTCTTTGAGGAGGCAAAGAACATGCTCCTTGAAATCAAGAACATCACGGACACGATGCTTGCGAACGCACAGGGCGGGAAAAGCCTCTTCGCGGACATTCTGCCGGATGATCTGCTCGAGAAGGTGTCCACGTTCGGAGATGCCGTGAAGAAGGTTCTTTCGGGACTTGCGCCCATGCTTGAGCCATTCTTGTGGGGGCTGTCCAAGGTCGCGAATGTCCTGCTGGATGTGGGGAGCATCGCTCTTACGGCGCTGCGGCCGATTGCCCCGCTTGTCAGTGCGATAGGTTCGGTCATCTTCGGTGTGATCGGTGCGATTGCAAGCGTTCTGGATACGGTTCTCGAGGTCGTTCTGACCGTGGAGACACATGTCGCGGACGCTTTCGACACGATCTATGACATCATAGCGTATGTATGGAACGCCGCAAAGGAGATTGTCGGAGACTTCTGTACGGCGGCGATTGAGTTCATTGCGGGGCTTGTGGCAGATATTGACGGCATCGTCCCGCCCGTGGCCGAGACGTTCCGTACGACGTTTCAAGCCGTTGCCGACTGTGTCTATGAAGCGATGAAGGCGGCAGCGGGATATGTGCAGGAGCTTATCGCATGGGTGAATGAGGCGCTGGAAGCCCTTGACGAGGTGGAAGCGCTGCAGCCGGTGAAGGCACTCGGTGACGGCATAATAGAGTTTGTCACCGGCTCCGTTGAAGAGACTCGCAAGCACGGGCGTGTATTCATGGCTACGCACGGCTTCAGTGATCGAAAGACAATCGGCGGCGGCGGACCCGATGACGGCATCATCATCCCGTATCGGACAGATGCCCCTGTATCCAAAAACCGTACGGACACATGGAGCGGTGCGCCGGAAAAATCCACAGGCGGCACGCATGCGGAGCGTTCCGGCATTGACACCGCCGAGCGCGAGGCACAGCGTCTGGCGGAGCAGATCGAGCGCCTGACGGAGCAGGTGCGCCAGAGCGTCACCGCCCTCGGACATGACATTGTGAATGAGATCGGCACGACCTACGAGAAGGGCATGGATGCGCTCCACCAGAAGATGGAACAAATGGAGGCACAGATCAAGGAGGCATCCGACCTCGGCATTGATACGACCGCCCTGCGTGCCAAGCTTGATGAGTATGCGAATATCGTCAAGGAAAAGGTCACAAAGGCATGGCGCGAGGCGAATGAAGACCTGCGCAGCGAGACGGCGCTCACGTGGGCGCAGGTGAATAAAGACGTACGCGCGGAGGCAGAGGCGACATATCAGATCGGTGTGACAAAGCTCAACCGTGAGAAGGAAAACCGCCTGAAAGAAGTCGCCATGACGAAGGACTCCGCTGAGGCTCGTGTCGCGGTGGAGCAGTGGGCAGCAGCAGAGATGGCACGCCTCGATCAGCAGAGGCTTGAGGAGCTGCGCAAATCCCCACTGACGACGCAGGAGGCGCTTCGGGCAACGCTTGAGGAGCAATATGAGCGGCTGCGCGATGTTGGTGCCCGTATGAAGGAGCTGACGGATTCGCTCTTTACGTCCATGGCAGACGGATTCACAAGCGGGTTTCAAAACGTTCTCACGGACGGATTCGAGGGGATTCAAGACGCATTTTCCAATATGCTGAAAAACATGCTGAACGCCATTGTCAAATTCCTTATGAACCAGATGATTACGCGCTGGCTCTCGATGATTATGCCGGATTTCGGCGGCGGGATTCCTGCATCGCAGGCGAATGCGGCCGTACCGGGCTATCGGGCGACAGGCGGCCCCGTCTCGATGGGCAAGGCATACATCGTCGGCGAGCGCGGTCCCGAGATTTTCCGTCCGACGCAGCCTGGGCGCATTATGAATTCCTTGTCGGGCGGCACCTCTGTCGCGCCGAGCATCCGCGTGATTGTCAACAACAATACCAACGAGCGCATGACGGGTACGGCAGAGACGAAATTTAACGGCTCGGAGTGGGTGACATCTATTATGATCGATGCCATCGCGACGAATCGTAACGGGATGCGTGACGTGATTAAGGGGGCGGTATAAGTGGATTTCCCAAACATCAAGCCGCCGATCTATCCGATCAAGGAGACGATCCCGGACACGGCGCTCAAGGGCAAGATGGAGAATCAAGTCATCATCGCCCGCAAGCGTTTCACGCGCACGCCGATGAGTTTTGAACTCTCCTGGACGGCACTCCCTGAGCGCGACTATGAAAAGCTCCGCGCCTTCTATCGCGAAGTGAACGGGGCGGTGCCGTTTCGCTGGACGTATCCTGTTGGAGCGGGCGGCAGCTTCTCCGGCAAGGCGTTTTATGTGCGCTTTGACGGGGATTTTTCTTTCTCCTGTACGAATCATGGCTACTGGGAGGGCGGCATCAAACTGACGGAGGCATAATATGCTAAGGCTATCACAGGCAAGTATCATCGAGAAGAACAAGCTCGCGACGAGCGGTGTTTGGCTGCTTGCGCTTGAAGCACAGATTCCGGGCAGTCCGATCCATCTCGTCAACAATACGGATGATCTCACGCTTGGCGGACAGGAGTACGTCGCCTTCCCATTTTCACTTGAGGACATCACGGAGGACGGGAAAGAGCTGCCGAACGTAAAGCTCACCGTGTCGAATGTGACGGGGACGATTCAGCGCTACGTCGAGGAGAATAATGGGCTTGGCGGCTGTAAGGTCATTATCCGTGTGTACCATACGGACATCCCCGATGTTGCCGAGGTCGAGGAGCATTTCGTTGTGACGGGTGTCAGCTGCGATGTGGAGTGGGTGACGTTCACGCTCGGCACGGATTTCTCCTTTACGCGGCGCTTCCCACCCATCCGCATGATGAAAGACTATTGTCCTTTTAAGTTTAAGGGCATTGAGTGCGGCTACAAGGGCGCTGCGAGTAAGTGCAATAAAACGCTCAAGCGCTGCCGCGAACTGAAGAATAACGAAAGATTCGGCGGTGAGGCGACAATACCGCAGGGAGGTCTCTATGCGTCCAACAATCCATGATTTTGTGGGCAAGACATGGGCAGAGCTGCCCTGTTGGGAACTGGTCGCCCGGTACTACGCCGCGCAGGGAATTACGCTGCGCTCCTATATGGACTACTGGATGGGCGGTGCACCATCGGATGTCGGGCGTTCGGAGTGGATACCGGTGCATGATGAGCCGCGCGAGGGGGATATTTTTGCCATGAATCTCACGGGGCGTGCAGCCGATCACGTCGGCATCTATCTTGGCGGCGGGAAGTTCCTGCACTCTACGGAGTATGCGGGCGTCTGCGTGGAGCAGGTGGAGCGCTATCGGCGGCGCATTATGGGCACCTATCGTTACAAAGGAGGAAAAACATGATACAGCTCGTCATCGTACGCAATCCCTTTGACGTAACGAAACGGGATATGCAGGAGGTCGTCTTCCGTGAGGGTATGCCGCTGCGCTCGTATTTCTGCGAGCCAGGGCGGTGGCAGTACTCCATCAACGGCGTACTCTGTGACACTGACGCCGTACCCGTCGATAGTGACTGCGTCGTTGTCGTCCCGCATGTTGAGGGCAAGGTGTTCGGCATGATCCTCTCCGTCGGTCTGTCCTTCCTGACGGCGGGCATCGCGGGCGGCGCGATCCTCGGTGGGCTCTCCGTGGGCTGGCGCATGGTGACGGCGATTGCCATCGGCATGATCGGCGGCTCGCTCGTCTCTCGTCTCAACCGTCCACGGATTGACATGAGCAACACAGAGCAGTCGCAGACCTACGGCTGGGCGGGTACATCGACGCTCACGGGGCAGGGACATCCGCTCGCCATCACCTACGGGGCAATGAAGTCGGGCGGTGTCCTGCTCTCGCGTCACATCATCAGTGACGGTGCGCGGCAGTATCTCCATCTCCTCTACTGCGCGGGAGAGGGTGAGTTGCAGGACATCCGAAACATCCGTATCAACGAGAATCCCATCAGCAATTACAAGGACGTGCAGATAGATATCCGCCTCGGGACGAACGATCAGGCGGTTATCCCGAACTTTGCAGACAGCTACGCCGATCAGCAGCTGAACTATGAACTCTCGGACGAATGGTCGACGCATGAGGTACAGGGCAACGAGTGCACGGGTATTGAGCTGACCGTTGCGCTGCCGAACGGGCTGTACTATAGCAATGATAGTGGCGGGCTTGACGCGACAAGCGTTATGCTCGCGGCGGAGTGCCGCATCGTCGGGAGTAATGCGGAATGGATGAAGCTGCCTCTCTGCGACACCACGGGGACGGACGCTTTCCTAACATACAAAGGCACAGCATGGGTCAAATCTCTCACAGGGGCGTCTATTTACGACAGATATTATAATGGAAACATCAGGGATGCGACGAATAAGGCAGTCTACCGCGTCTATCGCTTTGAGAATCTGCCCTCGGGGCGGTACGAGGTGCGTATGTGCTGCTTATCCAAAGGCGGCACGTCCGTCCGCTATGTCAATCGTGTCTACTGGTCTCAGCTCACACAGATTGTCTATGACGATTTCATCCACCCTGGCAAAGCGCTCATCGGCATTCGTGCACTTGCGACGGAGCAGCTGAGTGGCAACGATCCGACGGTGACATGGGTGCAGGAGCGATCGAAGGTCTACGTCTGGAATCCATACACCAAAGCGTATGAGGAGAAGCGGGCAGATAATCCCGCGTGGGCGTGCTACGACATCCTGCACCAGTGCAGGAAGATCGGCGAGCGCTACATTGTGCGCGGCGAGCCTGCCGAACGTCTCTCCTATGATATGTTCAAGGCATGGGCGGAGCAGTGTGCGGCGAAGGGCTACACGTTTAACTACATCTATGATTCTGCCATGCAGACGTGGGAGGCGCTGCGCTACCCCGAGACGGTCGGGCGCGGCAAGGTCATCATGCAGGGAACGCGCTTTACCTGTGTCTATGACTATGCGGCGCAGCCCTCGCAGCTCTTTACCGTCGGCAATATCAAGCAGGACAGTTTTAAGGAGGAGTTTCAGGGCACACAGGGACGTGCCAATGTCGTTGAAATCTCCTTTATGAACGCCGCGAAGAACTACGAGCGTGATGTGCTCCCCGTGTTCAGCGATGACTACGATGTAAGCGAGGCGCTTGCTGCGCCGACGCAAATTGAGCTGATGGGCTGCACCGACCTCAAGCAGGCGTACGCGCACGGCAAGCACGCCCTGCGCGCGAATCGGTATGAGCTGCGGACGTGTACGTTCGAGGCGTACGTGGACGCGATTGCCTGTACGCTCGGCGATGTTATCCTGCTGCAGCACGATGTGACGGACTGGGGCAGCGGCGGGCGTGTGATCGGCGCAGACGGCGCGGCGGTGACGCTCGATCGCGAAGTCACGATGGCAGCGGGCAAGCGCTATCGTCTCATGGTGCGCGACAGCAGTACGGATGCGCTCCATACCTATGAGGTGCGGAGCGTGTCGGGAGAGACAGTCACGCTCGCGCAAGCGGATGGCATAGTTGCAGGCGACCTCTACACCTTCGGCGAGGCGACCAAGGAGGCGAAGCCGTTTCGTGTGCTCTCGATCGCGAAGGGCATGACCGAGCAGACGCGCAAGATTACCTGCATGGAGTATTACGCGGAACTCTATGCGAGCGATGACAGCGACGTGCCCATCATCGACTATACAACAGGGAGCGACGTGCTCAAGGTGCAGAACCTCATTGTCTCAACGGACATCAAGACGCAGCCCGATGGTACGACGCTCTACGACCTTGCTGTATCGTGGCGCCTGCCGCGCGGTGCAGTAGCAAAGCAGATCAAGGTCGAGTACAGGCGCGAGGGGGAGACGGGCTACACAACGCAAGGCGTCTATGACGGCAGCGCGACGAGCACTGTGGTTGCGGGCGTCGCGGCAGCGATGCGTTATGATGTCCGTGTCACTTGTTACAACGACCTCGGGCTGGCAGGTGGCACGGCAGCGCAGGCTGTCTACACCGCGCCGAAGAGCACACCGCCATCGGAGGTAACGGGATTCTACTTTGAACTAGATGAAAAGACGAATCTCCTGTTGCATTTGTTTTGGGACCCTGTTCCTGAGAAAAACATTATAGGGTACATGATACAGGATCCTATGGGGTATGAAACGCTCGTTCCTCCCGGAGAAAGCTGCGATGTTTTTGCGCGTAGCTATGAGCGCTATAGGCTAGGCATCTCTGCCGTTAATCGTATGGGTCAGCAGTCAGAGTCGGTGTATTACGAATTGGATGTATACCCTGTCAATGAGACAAACGCCGTACCCTATGCACCGCAAAGCGGTGAGGTGCGTTTGCAGGGGCGCTCTATCATTGTTGCGTGGGACGCTGTGGTAAACACCTATGTCGATTTCTACGAGGTGCGCACGAATGACGCTGTCGGTCAAAAAACGGGGCTGCTGGCCAAAACCGGAGATATCCAAACAGCGGTATCACTCACCGTGCGCACGGGCAGCCTCCTTGTATACGCGCACAATCCGGAGAATGGCTACGGTGAGCCGCTGAGTATCCACTACGATTTTCCGACACCGATAGCGCCTGCTGTCTTTATTGAACGTACTCTGCAAGGATTTAATGTCACCTATGCGGGCGAGACAAAAAACATCATCGGGGCGAGGGTACGAATCCAAAACTCTTGGGGACTCGATACGGTGTTCGAAACCACGAACGGCATTGTGTCTTTTACCGGACGTGCGGACATCTACAATGTGTGGGTGGCACTCCTTGACGCGTTTGGTGAAGGGGCGTGGTCGTTTCCCTGCGAAGCCGCCATCAAAGCAAAGATCGACAAGGCGGCCATCGAAGGTCTGACCATCACGCAGAAAGACCTTGACGCAGTGCTGAATAAGCAGCTGCAGGACTTGGCGAACGAGGCGGCAGCGGCGAGCACTGCAGCGGGACAGGCGAAGGAGACGGCGAACAGTGCGGATATCACAGCGGGACAGGCGAAGGAGACGGCGAACAGTGCGGATATCACAGCGGTGTGGGCGAAGGAAATAGCAGATGGGGCAAATGCTGCCGCCAGCCTGGCGCAGACAACGGCGAATGGGGTGAGAGATTTAGCGAACGATGCGAAGCGTGACGCAAAAGATGCTCGCGAGATCGCTGATCGTACCGTTGTGCAGGTGCGCCAGACACAGGACAGCGTGACCTCCATCGTTGCGCGCCTATCAGGAAATCCGCAAAACTCGGGCTACAGTGCCATCACACAGCTTTACAACGGCCTGCAGCTCAAGGTGAATCAGGGCGAGCTGACATCTGCTTTCAACCAGACACAAAACAGCATATCGTCCATCGTCGCCAAGCTCTCGGGAAATCCGCAAAACTCGGGCTACAGTGCCATCACGCAGATTTATAACGGCCTGCAGCTCAAGGTGAATCAGGGCGATGTTGTCTCTGCCATCAACGTCTCCCCGTGGGGGGTGCGCATTGACGGTCGTCTCCTGCATATCACAGGCAACACGCAGTTCGACGGCAGCATCATCGCCAACCACATGATTCAAGCGGGTGCGGTGACGGCGGACAAGCTCGCGGTGGGAAGTCTATCGGCTGTTTGTGCGACTATAGGTAAGCTACGCACAAAAACAGCGGGGGCACGGACGGAAATCTCGGATAATCTTATCGAGGTGTTTGACGATAACAATCTGGCGCGCGTACGGATTGGCGTATTCTGACAGGAGGTAGAGATTATGGGAGTGCGTGCCGGCATACAGATCTATAATGCACGCGGGTCGTGCGTACTGGACAGTGCGTGCGGCGTGTCGCGCGTTGTTGGCGTGACCGATCTCAAAGGAGCGGACGAGCATGGACGCATAAGCATAGCGATTCCGAATCCGGGAATGAATCGAATTTGGACGTGGCTTCTGTTCAATGGTTCGGGCTTTGGGTGGTATAAGGACGAGCAATTAAATAAAAGTAGGTTTACGAGAGTCGACACATGGGGAAATCTGTAAGGAATCACGGTTACGCTTCCTCATGTATACAAGGATTGGGTGCTGATGAATCCTCGTGCGATTGTCTATGGCTTCTATTGATACCGGGGGGGATTGGGTGCGATATACTGAGCTAAGAAACAATGCAGGCTCTCAAATTATCGACGACACATACCGTAACTATCGGTTAAGCTATATGCTGCCGGTAAAACTACAAAGGTGTTGCACGGGGCTGCATGTATCTATAGATTCTCAGGGGAGGCGGATATGCACTTTTCCATATTACGACTATGCAAATGGGAAAAGCTATGTATGGGGTAAAGGAGAACTATATCCAAATCCTTGGTGTCCTAAAAATACACCAAATAAAGCCGAGGGGGTGCATTCTTGGGAATCTCCTGACTCTAGACTTGGTTGGATAGAAGACTTTGTGCTTGATCTCCATGTAGGAGAGCATATACGACTACGATGTCAACCTATGCTAAAGTTATTTAGTGCCATTTTTACAACCCGATTTCCGATCAGTAAAGATCATAACGTTCCCAGTATGGTCGCATTGGGAGCCGCAATGCCAAACATTATCTATAATTTGACGGAGGCTTTCTATGGCTATACTACAGATCGTCCCACTGCATTTAACATCAACCTATGGCAAAGAGCGACATCTTTGACGCAGCAGCTTTATGATGCCGATAATAGTCGAGATATAACGTTCCAACGAGCACATAGCAAAACAACACAATAAAAGGCTTCCTCACAAAAGCGTGAGAAAGCCTTTTCTTATGCGGTTTTCAGCGTTGAAAGGTGACATAGTACGCCTTTATCCCGCCTCTGCCTTTCGGCGCGTCCTTCGGCACGTCAATCCGCTGGATGATACTGTGCCAGAACGTACGCCGCCCTTCTTGCGTGAGTGCGTCATAGATGGCACGGAAGCCGCTGTCAAGGATCGCTTGATACTTCTCTACCGATGACGGCGCGGTCGTGCTGTGGGAGGCAACGAGCGCGGAGGAAAGCACCTTTTCAAGCTCTCTCTTCTCGCTCTCGTACTCCTTGGATGAGATCAGCCCGTCGATGAAAACCCGTGACAGCCGTGCCAGTTTTTCGCGCGTCTCCTTGATGACCTTATCGGGGGATTTGTCGCGCTTTCGCGCTGCACTCGCCCGCGCATCCACGAGGAACGCAGACACAAGCCCCTGCACATTATCCAGCAGCCACGCCTCAAGCGTCGTTTGCATGATTGTCTTTGAATACGCGCATTTATGCTCGTTATAGTGCATTCGGCAGGTGTAGTACAGTCGTCGTTTTCCGTTCGTGTAGACGCTCCAACCGCCGTAAAGATGTTTTCCGCAAAAGGGGCAATAGATCAGCCCCGTAAAAATGTATACGTTGCCGCTGCTCTTGCTGCGGTCAAAAATCGTTTCCCGTTGCTTCAAGATGGACTGTACGCGCTCGAACGTCTCGGCGGGGATGATGGCGGGGCAAAAATCCGCAACGCCGTGCCGCTCGCCCTTATAGGTCGGATTGGAAAGCATCGCGCGTATAGAGGTTTTCCACCATTTACGCCCGCAAAGTTTATGCGCGAACGTCATAGTCTTTCCTACAGATCGCTCGCGCAGGAAGAACGCAAAAATCTTCTCGACGTTCGGGGCGGTATCGGGGTCAAGCACGATGCGCCGCCCGCCGCCTGTTCTGTCTGTCATGTAGCCGTAGGGGAGAACGCCGTTCAGGGGAATACGCTTTCGGCGCATACCCTCAAAAACGTATCTCAGCCGCTCGCCTGTCTGGTCGCTCTCATGCTGCGCAAGAGACAGCTTCATGTTCAGCATCAGCCGCCCGTTCGCCGTGGTCGTGTTGAAATCCTCCTGCGTGCACGTCCATTCAACCCCGTGCGCGTCGAGAAGCTCCTGCACCTTGTAAAAATCCTTGATATTGCGAAACCAACGATCCAGGCACTTGATGACGATAACGTCGATCTTGCCCGCCTCCACATCGCGGAGAAGCCGTTGCAGGGCGTGACGGCGTGACATTGCCTTTCGTGCGCTCGCGCCCTCATCGGCGTACACATCAACAACGGCGTACCCGTTCGCGCGGGCGTATTCCGTTAGATCGT
>CAUVFG010000011.1:0-19554 GCA_963551125.1 uncultured Selenomonas sp.
GTCTCGCCCTCCGTGAACTCCTTCGCGAGGTGGATCGTCACCGTCGTGCCGCGCGACTCCTTCTCCGCATCCTCGATCGTGTAGCTGCCGTCGCCCGTCGATTCCCAGCGCGTTGCTTGGCTTTCACCTGCGCGGCGCGTCACGATCGTCACCTTCTCCGCGACCATAAATGCCGAGTAGAACCCCACACCGAACTGACCGATCAGCTCCTTGTCCGGTGCGCCGCCGTTCTCCTCCTTCGCCTTTGCAAGCTGCTCCATGAACGCCTTCGTGCCCGACTTTGCAATCGTGCCGATATTCTCCACAACCTCCGCGCGCGACATACCGATGCCGCTGTCCGAGATCGTCAGCGTCTTCGACTCCTTGTCCGGAACAAGGAAAATCTCGTACGTCTCATTCCCCTCGAGCATATCGCGGTTCGTCAGGCTCTCGAAATGAAGCTTGTCCATCGCGTCCGACGCATTCGAAATCAGCTCGCGCAGAAAAATCTCGCGGTTCGTATAGATCGAGTGGATCATCAG
The DNA here is from genome assembly GCA_963551125.1 of uncultured Selenomonas sp. Lineage (GTDB taxonomy): Bacteria > Bacillota > Negativicutes > Selenomonadales > Selenomonadaceae > Centipeda. The sequence continues at coordinate 522 of CAUVFG010000011.1, forward strand.
ATCGAGCAGCTGCTTTGTCTCCGCCTGAAACTCAAATGTTTCCTTTGCCATAGTATCGTTCTCCCTTGCATTCGATTATTTGCATCGCATTTATGCGTATGCAATTCTAAAACTGTTCTCTATTTTACACGAAAAATGACAAAAAGTCAAATTCCATCATGGCTCTTTGCCAAATATTGTAGGGGATTTGCCGACACAATGCGGGTGAAAAAGAGTCGCTAAGATGGCAGCGTGAATGACTCACCTCTCTGCCTGCATATCCTCATCCGCTAATTTCAGCGTACCATGCAACGTCATGGCATTTTCTTTTGTAATCCCATACTCCATCGATGCCAGGTCATGCTGCGGCTCCACACGAGGCATCCCCTCAATGCCCAAGACATCAATCATCACATCGTAAATCAGGTCATTCGTCCAATACGCCTGTTCATGCGACTTCAATCGGGCGAACGTCTCCGGACGATCTTCCTGAAAATCATCGCTGAACCACATCGCGAGTGGAATGCGTGCCATCGGCCAAGTGAATTTGGTCGCCTCATGATACAGCCTGCGATCAGGGTCTTCGCCATGATCGGAAAAATAAATCATTCCCTTGAAGTTTGGCAGTGCATGAACACGTTCATAAATTTGAGAGAGGATATAATCATTGTAGCGCACAGCGTCATCATATGCATCTACAGTAGCATCCTCCCCCGAAAAATACGGATTGGGATAGCGATCCCGATAATCCGCATGACAGCCCATTAGGTGAATGATAATCAATGCATTTTTTTCACACGATTGCGGAATCTGCGGGAGCAGTATATCATCATGATTTTCTTTCTCTTCACTATCTGCAAACATGCCGTTCATCCATTCTTGATGCTGTGCCGTACTTGCGGTTTCCGAAACTGGTGTGGCATATACGCCAAATTTTCGCTGATTGCTGATCCAATACGTTTCATAGCCCGCTGCGTTCGCCACCTCGACAATGGAGTACGCATCCTGCAAGTCCATATCATTGTACTGATTCTTTTCGCTGAGCGCATAGGTCAATGCGGGAACGGTGTGGGTATAGTTGGCATAAGCATTGGAAAAGGTAATATTCTCCTTGTTTTCACGCTGGTCTTTCATCCACGGCGTTGTTTCTCTCTCATAGCCATAAACCTGCATATGATTGCGTGTCTCCGACTCGCCTATTACAAGCACAAACGTCCCCCCCTGCGAGACAATTTGTAATCCTTGTAAGTTTTTCAAGCGTTCCTCTCTCATTGCACGAGCCTCTCCATAGGCACGATAAACTTGCAGTGCTTCCTGCGTTTCCACACAGACACGAACGGGAAGGAACTTCTTCACTCCGTGATTTACAACTAAAAGCCCTATGAGCATAAACAACAGAAAACACACGGACTTACGCCGACTAGGCAGTTGAACGTCCACATCCAGAACGGCACGCAGTGCCTTTACGACACCGGCGACTGCAAAAAACAGCCCCAACGAACCACAAATCCAAAGGAAAATATTTTGATTTTTCAGATATGCAAGTGATTCAGCCAGATTGGTTTGAAACAAGGTCAAGACAATGGCAGAGGATAAAACGTACCCGCCGCTGACAATCCAATACCCCCATACCAGAAGCGGCATAAGGATCGCCACCGCCAAAGCCGCAAAAGAGAATCCACAGGCGAAGCGTCGCAGAGCATCCGTGGGAATCTTTCGCGTAGCTCCATAGATCCAAGTCCAAAAAAGGAAATACGATGCACCAAACAAATAAGCGGAAGTTATTTCTTTACCGGCTACATGTGCTCCGTCAAAAAGCGGCACATATGCTGCGCTCACGAAAATAGCGACATAAAGTACAAACATAAGGATATATCGCTTTGAATATGCTACCATCGCCAACAGGATCGCTGTCCATACACCTAGGTACAAAAGCCTCCCCAATTCAACGATCCCATTGCCCTTACCCGAAAGGACAACCACTTGAAGAAGTGCCCCCAAGGAAACGACGATGAGTGCTGTGACCATATACGGCATCCATTTGCGACGCTGATCTGCCGCCCGCTTTGTCATCATTTACTGCTTTACCTCTCTTTCAAAATCGCGCATCGATGAATGTTTCAAACCTGCAGTTCCTTCATTTTGAAGCAATTGTTTCGACGAGAGAAACAAAGTTCCTGTAGAACGCTTCTTCAGAAAATTTTTCTGCTCACAACGGGCCTTCGTGACTTGCTTTCCTCCGCCAAGCATCATCGGCTTTCGCCCGCATAATCGCTTTCGTAAGATTTTTGACGATTTCATCTCTGGATACAACCAACGCGCATGCATCGTCAATATATTCGATCATACCGCCTGAGTCTGTCACAATCAAAGGAAGACCGGAACACATTCCCTCAATGGGAACCAACGGAGCAGCATCTTCACATAACGACGGTATCACTTGTAGGTCAGATATTTGATGATATTTGTAAAGCTCCTCATTGTTGATATATCCTGTAAATATAATCCGTCCCGTATGTTTCAACGCCAATGCATGAATATGCTCTGTATAGTCCGTCTCTCCTCCTCCCGAGAATCCACTGGAACCCACACAGAGCAAACGAATGTTTTTTTTGGGAATTTCTGTGATTGCCATTGCCAACTCAAGAACGCCTTTTATTGGAATCAGTCTGCCACAATAAAGAACAATAAAGTCGTCCGTGGTTATGCCCAGTGATGCACGCAGCTGTGTTTTTTCATCTTGTGACAGTCGCTTCTTGAAGCGAGAGAGATTTACTCCATTCCGCAGAACCAACACTTTGCTTTCCGGCAGCAAATCCAACCATTTCCGACGACAAAATTCGCTCACAGTTATAACATAGTCATAATAGATATTCTTTTTGGGTTTTTCATGTAAATGACTGTGATAGGCGACTTTTCCGGGAAATTGTCGCTGAAATTTTTTATAGCCGATGATTTGACTGTCTTCTTCAAAAATAATAACATCCACATCGGGGATATTTTTTTTGATATACCTATAAGACTTATAGATATACTCTGAGAAAATATGCCCCTTCATGAACTCTTCATTTTTTCTTTGTCCGAAAATACGGAAGTCAAGTTTTCCAAGAATGCTGTCTCTTAGAAACACAAACTTTGTGTCCTTGAATTTCTTTGTCAGTTCGCGTGCCTTCGCATTGTATGATTGGATAATTGTCAAATCGATTGCATGATGTATTTCGTTATTTTCTGCCAAACTTCCAATAAGAGATTCAACCGCTCCTCCGAAAATCGCAGGCGTAATTCCATAGCGTTGGGCTATGATGACAACTTTTTTTCTGCTTTGCATGTAATGCTCCCCTACATATCTATGTGCCTATCAACTGCCTTGATGAGGGTTATGTGCAAAAATCTACGATATGAAACATCCTATGAACAAAGATTTCCGACCATCCTTTGCACCAACTCATCCAAAGAAAAGCGCCGCACCGATTCCGCCCCATGCGCAGCAATCTGCGCGCGCATCTCATCGTGCTGCAGGTAAAAATCAATCTTTCGGATCAGATCGTCCACGTCGTCATACTGAACGAGATCGCGGTCAAAATCGAGCGTTCCGTTCGACTGCTGACCGCTATTCATCAGTTGGAATGTCTGCGTCGCCAAGATTTCAAATGTCCGCGGGCTGACACTCCGGTGCACGTTGTTGTTGATGTTCAGGACGATCTTGCTGCGGCGGTAGATCTGTGCCACTTCCTCAGGGGATAATGCTTGATTCATCAGGACGGGAAAGAGATGCGGATGTTTTCTCCGATAGGAGCGGACTTTCCAAGGATAGCGGTCATCATACCATCTCCCTCCCACATACATCCGCCCCCCCATATTGGACATATATGCGGCGACACGCTCCAAAATCTCCACACGATGCGGCATGGGCGTTCCGATAAAGGACACGTCGATGTCGCGCTCCACCTCCTTCGGGTAGTAAATGAGAGGGTCATAGCCAAGCGGGAGATAGGTCATCTCGATGTGAAATGTCTGCGCGGCGTATTCGATATCTGTGTACTCGAAGGCAAAAACGTGCTGATAGCGCCGCATACGCTGTTGAAAAGCCATGTCATAGCGCCGCACGGAGTCCCACATCATGAGCGCAGTCGGATGTCCCTGCCATATGTCCAACAGTTCGTCAGAGATCATCCTGCCTGTCAGACACAGGAGCACAGAGTCCGCTCTCATATGTTCCTGCATGAATGCGATGCACGCACTCTGCCAATCTCGCTCCCATTTCTCCTGAAGCGACCGAAATCCCCATTTGTAGAGACGCCGCGCCAGATACGAGCAGTTCGTATAAAAGGGTCGTTCGGCGTAGTAATCGACCGTATGTCCCTCTGCTTCGAGCACGCGAACAATGCTCTCGGAATATCCATAATAGAGGGGCCCTACTACGATAAAATGCACATCAGCCGCCTCCCTTTTCGCATATTATGTCAGCCGCATCAGATACTCGTCCAGCCGAGCCGTCCAATGGTCATAGTCGAATGAACTGCGTGCAAATTGCCGGATTTCCCTGCTCAGTGCCGGCAAATCTGCCCGCTGCGCCGTTCTCTCCAACGCTGCTGCGAGTGCGGCGGCATCTTCCTGAGGTACAACCGTCCCGTATCGTCCGTTGTCTGTGAGGTCCTTGACAATCCGCCCGAAATTGGTAAGGATGGGATATGCACCAAAGTACATTGCCTCGGATACGGCGATACAGAAACTCTCCGAGCGGCTTGTCATACACATGATCTTCACCTTTGCATAGAGTTCATACAGTTCCCTACGATCACTCACCCTGCCGCAGAGAACGAGCCGCTGTGCAATCCAAGGGTCTTCCTGCGCAATTTTCTCAACATGCTCTCGAAAATGCGGCGCGGGCTCTCCAACGATATAGAATTTCCAGTCCGCAAAGACCTCCCGATCCACACGTCGAACCGCCTCGACAAAAAGCTCCGTATTTTTGACAGGGTCGCCGGGACGTCCGACGGTCAAGACGATGTTCTCCCGCTCCTGCGGTGATTTGATCTCCGTGATGTCTACGCCGAACAGCGATACGGGATTCGGCAGATATTTGATGCGATTGCGGAAGAGCCGCATGTTCTTGAGGGTTTCATAGAAGGAACGATTTTCTACCGTGAACAGGTCGATTGCCGCACTTTTCCAATACTCGGGTATGACCTTGAGACGGCGCAGGAATGTACCGTCATAAAAATGTGCAAAGCCGCTTTCGTTCATGTCCAGCTTGCTGTATACCCGGATGGCGGGATTCAGGCGCTTTGCCAGACGCGCCAATGTATAGGAAGCGCCGCCGTAGTTCGAGAACATGAGGATGTCATAGTCCACCGCATGTGCCCTCACATATTCTGCCGCAATCGTTTTCTTGTTCGAGTAATCTATTTCATCCCCAAGATATACGAGCGCACAGTATCGCTCAAAATCCCTATTTTGAAGCTGCTCCGCTCCAAAATAGGCGTAAGTGCATGTCCATCCGTGATTCTTTCCGAGATAGTAGGGATAGGAGCACATTTCCTTAGTCAGATGCGCCGTTGTGCTGTCCTCGAAAAAAATCATCAGCAAGCGTTTCATATAACATCTCCTCTAAGGAATCGCTGATAAAAGGAGATAATGACCTCGGGCGCCGTCTCCTCGAGGATGGTATTCACGTGCGGCAGCAGATACTTCTCCGTAAAGTCATTGTTCACGGCGCGCCCATGCTTCTGACTGAATGCGCGCAGAATCTCCCGCCGCACTTTGTAGCTCAGAGGATAGAGGTGGGTCTGTCCACGGAAGTGGCGCAGATTGTAGGCAGTAACGCGCGCATCGAGCGGGTAGAAGAAGTCGCCCTCGCGGTCATCGCTGTAGATCGTCGTGACCATATGACCGCGCCGCGCCATCTCGTTGGCGAACGCCACATTCACCTTGGCAAGCCCTCCGCTGTCCCCGACCATCTTCGCAAAATTCGCCAGCAGTATACGCATCGCGGTACTCCTATCCGTTCTGTCCGTCTTGTTGTCATTTATTTTAACAAATTCAACATCCAATCGCAAACCCTCATGAGAATTTCTTTGTGGAAACGGGACGGTTCTCCTATTTGCAATTCACGTCTTTTCGTTTATACTCTTGCAGGTAATTGTTATCATTTTATGGTTTATGGGAAAGGGAGATGTCATTATGGATCAGGAACAGAATGTACAGAAGCCGCAGACAATCATTGTGAAGTCGACGAAGAATGTCGGGCTTGCCGCAGGGCTTGCGCTCTTTTTCGGGCCACTCGGCATGTGCTATTCAACACTTAAAGGTGCACTTGTGATGTTCATTGTCAATGTCGTGGTCGGCTTCCTCACGCTCGGCATGGGATGCCTCCTCACGCTCCCGATCTGCGCGATCTGGGCGTATATTGCGGCAAAGAAGTACAACGAGGAGCTGCTCGCGGGAGCCGCCTAATTCCATTCTCATTCATCTTCTGTGAGAGTATGCTATAATAAAATATAGTTTTATTAGCTACGATCAGGAGATTGGAGGATTTCTATGAAGCGTATTTCATTGGGATCGCTGGTATGTGCAGCGATTTTCGCGCTCGCGATCATCCTGCCGACAGGGACGGCTGCGGCGGAGGAGATGACGCCGACACTGACGATGAACGGTTTCGGTGTCGCACGTATGGCACCGGATACGGCTGATGTTACGATCGGGGTCGTCACAGAGGCAAGGGATGCGGCAAAGGCGCACGCGGAGAATGCGGCGCAGGCATCGCGTGTGCGGGATGCAGTAAAGGCGCTCGGCATTGCAGAGCGCGACATTCAGACGACGAGCTATGATTTCTCCCCGATCTACGATGTGAAGGACAACGGGCGTAGCGTCACGACGGGCTACACGGTGACGAATGCCGTTGTGGTGCGGGTGCGCGATCTGAACAATGTGGGCAAGGTGATTGATACGGCACTCACAAACGGTGCAAACCGCGTAGACTCGCTCGAGTTCTCGGCGAGTGATACGAACGAGGCAAAAAATACCGCGCTTGCCGACGCCGCGCGCGACGCACGGAGCAAGGCAGATGCCGTGGCGCGTGCGCTCGGTGTGCGCGTTGTCCGCGTACTGACGGTTCACGGAGACGCACAGTCCTACACCCCGCGCAACTTTATGCCGATGATGATGGCGAAGGAGGCGTATGACGCCGGAACGCCGATCTCTGCCGGCGAGCTGTCCGTTGAGGCGTCGGTGAACGTCACCTATGTCATCGAGTAAGCGGGCGCGGGTCTCCGCTGTCGAGGCGATTCGCGGCATCTCAATGATGGGCGTGATCGGCATCCACATCGGCGCGGAGTACCTCGCGAATCCATCGCCAAACATTCATCTTGTGGCGCTCTTTGACATCGGCACGCGCTTCAGCGTGCCGATTTTTTTCTTTATCTCGGCGTTCGGCCTGTTCTACGGACAGTCACCATATGCGCCCTTCTCCTATCGGGATTTCCTCGTGCGGCGCGGGCGTGCGGTCGTCATCCCCTACCTCGTGTGGTCGCTCTTCTATCTGATCCACGATGCGTACGCCTATGGTGTCGGCTTCCCTCCGCTCCTCTCGCTGCCGGGCATCCTATTCTTCGGAAATGCAAAGTACCAGCTCTACTTCATGGTGATCCTGATCTGGTTCTATCTGCTGATGCCGCTCTGGCGGATGCTGCTCGCGCGCATGACGCTACCGCTGCTCGCTGTGATCCTGCTCGTGCAAATTGGGTTCGACTACTGGTCGAGCTTTGACACGGCATTCAACCTCTACGTCTACGGGCTGCCCGAGGGGACACTCCTGCGCGCCCTGCTCTTCTACCGGCTGAACTACTGGGTCATGCACTACGTCTTTATCTTCCTGCTCGGCGGCTATATCGCACTGCATTTCGATGCGTTCCGTACGCTGATGGCACGTCACACGACACGTCTCTATGCGCTCGGCATCGTGAGCCTCGCCGCGCTCCTTGCATGGTACTACAAGCTGATCCTTGTAGACGGCTACACGCCGCTCGAGGGCATCTACACGGCGCATCAGCTCTCACCGCTCGGCATCTTCTACACGATCGGCGCAACGCTCGAACTCTTTGCGTTCTTTACGCGGCTCGGCACGGAGAATGTTCTTGGGCGTGCGTTCCAACTGCTCGGCAAACACTCATATTTTATCTATCTCGCGCATCCCGTTGCGATTACGTATTTGCTCATGGTGATTCATGGACAGGGCTATGTACTCACTGCGCCGCTTGCGCTTACGATGTATGCGGCGACGCTGCTGCTGACGCTCACAGGGGCAATCGTTGTGCGAAAATTCGGAGAGCGTCTACCGATTGTGAATGAGCTGATGATCGGGCTGAAACCAAAAAAGTAAATTGACAAAAGAAAAGGCTGCCGCCGAAGACGAAATCCTCGGCGTCAGCCTTGTTTTATTCTTCTGTGAGCTTACAGACCCGCTTCTTTCTTCAGCAGCTCCGCCTTGTCCGTCTTCTCCCACGGCAGATCGACATCCGTGCGGCCGAAGTGCCCGTACGCCGCCGTCTGGCGATAGATAGGGCGGCGCAGGTCGAGCATCTTGATGATGCCCGCAGGACGCAGATCAAACGTCTTCTGCACGAGCGCAACGATCTTCTCATCGTCGATCTTGCCCGTGCCGAACGTGTCCACCATGATCGAGACGGGATGCGCCACGCCGATCGCATAGGCAAGCTGAATTTCGACGCGGTCGGCAAGCCCTGCCGCAACGATGTTCTTTGCAACATAGCGTGCTGCATACGCCGCACTGCGGTCAACCTTCGTGGGATCCTTGCCCGAGAACGCACCGCCGCCGTGGCGTGCCCAGCCGCCATAGGTGTCAACGATGATCTTGCGCCCCGTGAGCCCCGAGTCGCCGTGCGGACCGCCGATGACGAACTTGCCCGTCGGATTGACGAAATACTTCGTCTCTGCACGCAGAAGCTCTGCGGGAACAATCTCCTTGATGACCTTTTCGATCATGTCCTTGCGAATCGTCGCAAGGTCAACCGCCTCGTCGTGCTGCGTCGAGATGACAATGGTATCGACGTAGACGGGCTTGCCGTCCTCGTAGGCGACCGTGACCTGCGTCTTGCCATCGGGACGCAGATACTTCAGCGTGCCATCCTTGCGTACATCCGTGAGACGGCGTGCGAGCTTGTGCGCGAGCACCGTCGTGAGCGGCATGTACTCGGGCGTTTCGTTCGTCGCATAGCCGAACATCATGCCCTGATCGCCCGCGCCGATCGCCTCCGCCGCATCCATATCGCCCTCACGCGACTCGATTGCCTGATTGACGCCCTGTGCAATGTCCGGCGACTGTTCGTCGAGCGAGACAAGGATGCCGCAGGTATTTGCGTCAAAACCGTAGCTTGCGTTCGTGTAGCCGACCTCGCGCACGGTCTGACGGATGATTTTCGGAATATCCACATAGCAGGTCGTCGAGATCTCGCCGACGACGTGCGCCTGTCCCGTCGTGACAAGCGTCTCACACGCGACGCGTCCCTGCGGATCCTGCGCGAGAATTGCGTCCAGTATGCTGTCCGAAATCTGGTCGGCGAGCTTATCCGGATGCCCCTCAGTCACGGACTCGGATGTAAAAAGCATCTTCTTCATTTGGAACCTCCCTTAGTTCGTAAAAACTTTGAAATCCTCATCCGCATAAGAAAAGCCTCCCCGCTAAGATAAGGGAGGCTTTTTACTGCCGCTCTCATCTCATAGGCGCTTTGCCTAAAGGAATTGGCACCGTTGGCTCATGCGCCATGGTTGCCGCAGCTTCATCGGGCCATTCCCTCCACTGCTCTGGATGAGGTATATTCTCTTCTATACGTCGCATTGTAACGAATGCGAGGCGCGTTGTCAAGGACTATTTTCACACATTCTTCTCATTTCGTAGCTCTACTCAAAAACTAGGGAAACACTGATAAACCACGAATAATAATGCTTACGTTATCCACAGGCATAAATTCTACAGTTTCCTATGCAAAAAGTGCAAAATCATGCCCCTATTTCTCCCTTTTCTTCCCGAATCTCCCATTTTATCGGGAAAATTCGGGAAAATGGGCGCACTTATCCCGTTGTCATGCAAAATTCTCTCTGCCTTCCCGCCCTCAGACACATAACGAGATTTGCCGACGCAAAGAGCAGATAGTATTGCAGAAGGTTCTTCCTGATACCGCGATACCGCGTCTTGCCCGCATGAAACAGCCTCTTTACAATCAGGAATGGATGCTCCACCTTGCTGCGAACCGAAGCTTTCGCATGCTCGATCTGCCTTTCCCAATTCGTTCCTTTGTATGCTTTTGTCATGCGGTTCTGCGAGGGTCTTTTGGCAATGCGGTAGTCCACACCTGAAAGGTCGGGGTTCTCCCGTATTTCCGTGCGCTTTTCCACACCGAGATAGCCGGAATCTCCATAGACCGTATGCTCATCTTCGCGAACCGGTTCATGAGCCTTCGCGATGTCGTGCTTTTCGAGCAGGTGACGAAAGTGCAGGAGTGTCGTGGCATCGGGGGGCTGTTCTGTGGAAAAGTCAATCTTCAGAAAGCGCTTCATGGCATAGCTGTCGTAAATGGCATCTTCGATGCCCTCGTCGGAAAGACCGAACCGGTTCTGCATGAGGTACATGCGCAGCATCGTTTCCAGTGGAATCAGTTTTCTGCCGCGCTCTTTTTGGACATAGAACGGCGCAATAAGTTTCATCCATTCGTTCCAAGGAATAATGGACTCCATGGCATCCAGAAAGGCTTCTCGTCGTGTTGTTCTTTTGCGGTTTGCGTATTCCATGTCCGTAAATGTTTGTTGCACCATTTTGTTTCTCTCCCTCATCGCATTGCTTCTTCCTCTTATTGTATTCTTTCGGAGACAAAACACGCAACAAAAGAATTTATCAGTGTTTCCTTGAGTTTATTGTCTATAGATACCATTGTTTAGGATTTTGATATAACGATACTCCCGATCCATACTCAGACACATGATACGAGCCATGATAGAAACCTGTGACAGCCCCGCAATCAATCCTCCGCATTCTGCCAATGTATACATATCTCTCAAAACGTCCACACCTCTAAGATAGCGACTCTTGTTCCGATCATTTTTCTCAAAGGCTATATTACATGTACCATCAGAGCGATATGTATTTTTATAATACAGTAGCTTCGTTCCATAGCGTGCTTCAAATTGTTCAATATATCTGCTGTCATCCGTTGCTAAAAACAGATACGAAACCCCCTGTGACAGTGCCTCATCAATAACCGCAAAATAATTCTCAGGCGTAATCAGATTGGGGTGATTCTTCCAATGAAGCGCAAAATCTGTTCCACGGATATGTATTCCCAACACCTGATCCATGCTATCTACACCGTGAAACACTTTTTCTTTATCGCTCTTGAGTATCCGCTTGATCGTATCTTTCAGGCGGATATATTTTTTCATAATAAGAGATACGGTTCTTAAATACTCATCTGTTACATTATATCCTACTGCTAATTCCGGATTCAAATCACCTAAATCTCGTTCGATGCGCATAATATGAGGCGGGACATACAAGAACACTCGACGGCTGCGATAGACATCAGCAATCGAAAAAGGCCCTACTTGCTCAAAATAATATTCAAAGGGATTATCGGTTCCATTAACCGGCTCTTTTTCTTTGCAGGGACACTCGTCAGCATATTTGATAACGGGAGCAAACCCAAGTTTATCCGCCTCGTATAGTGTATGCAATGTATGTCTGAGATATCCGCCTAATCCCATTCCACCTTCAATTTGTATAAAGTAAATGTTTACATTCGGATTCTCATCCCCGTAAGCTTTCACCTCTATCATATTGGGATCATAACTGATTCTGGAAATTGCATCCATGTACTCATCATTTCTCCACCTCGATAAAAACCGACGCAGGAAAGAAACAAGTCTTATAAAACGTGAAATCTCCTTATTCATCCCAATGTTTCTCCTGTTAAATCTTCATTATGCATCCAAATCAGCGTCTGGAAAAGTATGAAAACTTCTTGCTTTGCGTTTCGCTGCTTGAATCATCGATTTGATCCCTTCGCAGACCGCGTTTGTCAGGCGTGTATGGCAACTCCGCCCCGTGACGCTTTAGCTGCAAACAGAGTGCTTCATTGGCTACAGTCGGTAACGCCTCATCCATGAACACCGTTTGTTCCGCTCTACCTGCGTCTATAGCAACGGTGGCGTATCTGTGCCCGATCTGAAAGGATGTCTCATCAAGCGCTATACCATTTCCACTACTTCGGGAGTAGAGGCATTTTTGTTTTTCAGCACTTCCTCCAGACGATCGAGTATCACGCCCGCGAGCGCAGACTTCGCCATGAGGGGGTGATCTTCCATGCGTCCGTCCGCAAAGAAAATCTGCACGTGATTCGTCGGAACACCGAAGCCCGCATCCTTCTCCGCAACATTGTTTGCCACGATGAAGTCAAGGTTCTTCTTCACGAGTTTCCCGCGCGCATACTCCGCGACGTTCTGCGTCTCCGCCGCAAATCCAACGAGAATCTGATGCCGCTTCTTCTGCCCGAGCTCATAGAGGATGTCGGGGTTGCGCGTGAGCGTCAGTGTCAGCTCGCCATCCGATTTCTTGATTTTATGTTCTGCCGTCTCTGCAGGACGGTAGTCCGCGACTGCAGCCGCCTTGACGACGGCATCCACTGTATCATACTCTGCGAGCACTGCCGCGTGCATATCGCGCGCGCTGCGCACATCCACACGCCGCACGCCTGCAGGGGTCGCAAGTGGGGTCGGTCCCGCGACGAGCATCACCTCCGCGCCGCGCCGCGCCGCCTCGGCGGCAACCTCGAAGCCCATGCGTCCCGTCGAACGGTTGCCGAGGAAACGCACGGGGTCGAGCGCCTCCTCCGTCCCTGCCGCCGTCACGAGAATGCGCCGTCCAGCGAGGCTCTGCTCATGAGAAAAATGTCGTTCCACCATGGCAACGATCTCCACCGGCTCAGGCAGTCGCCCTGCGCCCGTCGTGCCACACGCAAGCTGTCCCACAGCGGGCGGGATGACTGTGGCGCCGCGCTCTGTGAGGCGGGCGACATTCTCCTGCGTGACAGGATTCTCCCACATGCCCGTATTCATCGCGGGCGCAATGAGGAGCGGTGCGCGTGTCGCAAGCACGCTCGTTGTCAGCATATCATCGGCAAGCCCCACAGCCGCCTTTGCAATGAAGTTCGCCGTGGCAGGTGCGACGAGCACGAGCTCCGCGAACTCTGCGAGTGCGATGTGCTCGACGTGATGATGCGGCTCGCCCCACATTGTTTCCGCAACGGGTTGTCCTGTGATCTCGCGGAACGTGAGCGGCGTGACAAAGGAAGTCGCCGCCCGCGTCATGATGACGCGCACATCCGCGCCCGATTTTTTCAGACGGCTCGCAATCTCCACCGCCTTGTACGCGGCGATGCCGCCCGTCACACCGAGGACGATGCGCCGACCTGCGAGTACGGCCACGTCAGACCCCCTCTTTACAGAGGTCATAGCTGATCTTGCCCTCGGCGATCTCCTCAAACGCATTCGTGACATTCTTCGTCGAACGCGCACGCTCGGACTTCACGGGGTCACCCTCGAGCAGCTGCCGCGCACGCTTCGCCGCGAGCACAACCATGCCATAGCGGCTGTCCACCTTCGTCAGCAGCTCATCCGTCGAGGGATTGACCATGCCGATTTCCACATTTGTCTTCATTGCTGTACCTCTCATCTTCCTTATCCTACAGTGCAGCGTCCCTAAGCGAACCCCAGTAAAGTACGCAATCACTTGCGTAACTAAGCGTTCGCGTGGAGCGTGCATCGTAAGGCTTCAAATTTCAAACTGTGCAAGATCCATATCCGCACGCAGGCGCTCCGCCGCGAGGATCGTCTGAATCCGATCCGCTGCCGCCTCCACCGTATCGTTCAGCACGGCGTAGCGGTAACGCCTCCCGAGTTGGATCTCATCACGCGCTGCCGCAAGACGACGCGCAAGGCTCTCCTCCGACTCCGTGCCGCGCCCTGTGATGCGGCGGCGCAGTTCCTCAAGCGAAGGCGGCAGGAGGAAGATGAACGTCCCGTCGGGGCAGCGTTCCATCACATTCAGTGCGCCCTGCGTATCGATCTCAAGCAGGATGTCCTCGCCCGCCGCCCGACGCTGCTCAATCGGTGCGAGCGGCGTGCCGTAATAGTTGCCGTACACATCCGCATACTCGAGGAATTCCCCCGCTGCGATCATCGCCTCAAACTCCGTGCGCGTGCGGAAATAGTATTCGCGCCCGTCCTGCTCCCCCTCACGCGGGGCACGCGAAGTCGCGGAGACGGAGTAGGCAATGCCTGTTTCACGTGTGAGCAGCTCCTTGCAGACCGTTCCCTTGCCCGTGCCCGATGCACCCGAAATTACAATGAGAAGCCCTTTTTTCACTCCGCTGCCTCCTTCGTCGTCATACGCCCCGCAATCGTCTCCGGCTGGAGTGCCGAGAGGACGATGTGACCGCTGTCCAGTATGATGACCGCACGCGTCCGCCGCTTGTACGTCGCATCGATGAGCCGCCCTGCGTCCCGCGCATCCTGCACCATGCGCTTCACCGACATGGAGTTCGGCGCAACGATAGCGACCATACGCCCCGCGAGGACAATGTCACCGAACCCGATACTCACAGTCTCCATGCGTCACTCCAAATTCTGTACCTGTTCGCGCAGTTTCTCGACCTCGTTCTTCATCGCGACAACAACCTGCTGCGCGGCGGCATTGTTCGCCTTCGAGCCGATCGTATTCGTCTCACGATTGATCTCCTGCAGGAGAAAATCGAGCCGCCGCCCGACCGGCTCCTCCTCGGCAAGGATCGCACGGAACTGCGCAAAATGACTCGCAAGCCGCACAAGCTCCTCCGTGATGTTCACACGGTCGGCATACAGTGCCGCCTCCTGCACGATGCGTGTCTCGTCGGGCGTGACTTCACGGAACTCTGCGAGCACCTCCATCAGATGTGCGCGGTAGTCCGCCACAATTGTGGGCGCGATCTCCTTCACCTGCATCCGCTGATCTTCGAGGCGCGCAAGCCGCTTTTCAAAATCGCGTGCAATATGCGCCCCCTCGGCAAGCCGCATCGCATCGAGCGCCGTGAGTGCCTGCTCTGCCGCCTCCAGAAACACCGTGCGCGCACCTGCAATATCCGCCTGCTCGCTCACCGCAATCACGCCCTCATACGCTGCAGTCATGCGCACACCGTTCGTCAGCGGCGCGTCCACTGCACGCGCGACCTTGGCGAGCGCCGCGTAGTAGGCGCGTGCAAGCCCCTCGTTAACGTAGACATCGTACTGCTTTTCGCTGTGATCCTCAAAGTTTACATAGACATCAAGCTTCCCGCGCGCAACGCGCGTGCGGATGAGCTCGCGCAGATCGTTCTCCCACGCACCGAGCGCGCGCGGCATATGCGGCGCGATCTCGAGAAAGCGTTGATTGACCGCCTTGATCTCGACCGTCACGCGGTAGTCGGCGTTCTCCGCCGTCCCCGCGCCGTAGCCCGTCATGCTTCTGCGCGGCGTACTCATAGCGTCCCCTGCCATTCACCCGTGAAGACCGGCACAGCAGGCCCCGTCATAAAGATATGCCCGTTTTCACGCCACTCCACATGAATGATTCCACCATCGACCTCGATGTCCGCCGCGCGGTCGAGCACATCATTCAGCACGCCCGCCGTGAGCGTCGCGCACGTTCCCGTTCCACAGGCAAGCGTGATGCCCGCGCCGCGCTCCCAGACGCGCATGCGCGCGTGCGTGCGGTCTCGCACCTCGACAAACTCCGTATTGATCTTGCGCGGAAACGCGGGGTGATTCTCGAACTGCGCCCCGAGCTCCGCGAGTGGAAAATGCTCTGCATCGTCCACAAAGATCACGCAATGGGGATTGCCCATCGAGACGCAGGTCATACGATATTCTTTCCCGTCCACCATGAGCGGCTGCGCAACAACCTGCTCCGCACCGAAGCCCGCGACAGGAATCCGCTCTCCTTCGAGCACGGGCACGCCCATATCCACCTCGACCACCGTCACCGCGCCATCCGCGAGCATGATGCGCGGCACCATCCTGCCCGCAATCGTCTCGATCGTGAACTGCTCTTTCGTTACGCGCCCGTAGTCATAGAGATAGCGCGCAAAACAGCGAATGCCGTTCCCGCACATCTCCGGCTCCGTCCCGTCGGGATTGAACTCACGCATCCGCACATCCGCCGTCTCCGAGGGGCATACCACCATCAGCCCATCCGCGCCGATGCCGAAATGCCGATCACACATCTTCACCGCGAGTGTCGCAAAGTCAATCGGCTCTTTATCCAGAAAATCCACGACCACGAAATCGTTGCCGCAGCCCTGCCATTTTGTAAACTCCATTGATTCACCGCCTTATTGCGTGTATTGTACTATGAAACGTCCTTATACGCAAGGCAAGGACTGTCGCTTATTCCTTAATTATTATGAACATGGGGGAGCACAGACGTGCGATGCTCCTAAGCAAACCCTAGTGAAGCGAGCGGAGCAAAGGGCACGTTCTGTCCCCTGCGGATTTCTTTCGTTCAAGCGAAGCGCGTTTAAGAAGTCCGCAGGTATTGGGGAATCACGGACTCAATGATGCTGTTCAGATTGGTGCAGATTTTTTGTCCTGTCAAGGAGATGAACCGGAAGCATAGCGGTGGTTATGCTGAGGATTTATCGACGCAGAGAGGGCGGAAAAGATGTGCCAAGATGAATGGCTGAATGAGTTCGTGATTCCCACGCAGATAAGTGCCCGACCGCTTGCGTAACGAGGCGTTTGCGGGGAGTTCGCACGTCGGCATTTACCATGCCCCAGCCTTGCCTATTACGCTGTTCGCGTGTATAATTTTTAGGAACTAGAAAGAAGTGATACTATGAGCCTTGACGGCTTCTCCATGTCCGCCCTCGTCTGCGAACTCGCGGACGCACTCACGGGCGGGCGCATCGATAAAATCAACCAGCCAAATAAGCAGTCCATCGTCCTCTCCGTGCGCCAGCCCGGACAGAACCGTCTGCTCTACATCAATACGAACGCAAGCAACCCATCCGCGCATCTCATCGAAAGTGCGCCCGAGAATCCCGCAGAGCCGCCCACCTTCGTCATGCTTCTCCGAAAGCAGCTCGAGACGGGGCGCATCGCTGCCGTGCGGCAGGAGGGACGCGACCGCATCATCCACCTTGACATTGACGTGATCGCAGGCGGCGGACGCATCACAACGCGCACACTCACACTCGAACTCATCGGCAAATACAGCAACATCATCCTCCACGAGGACGGCATCATCACCGAGGCACTGCGCCGCATCGGGGAGAACACAAGCCGTGTGCGCACCGTCTTCAAGGGGTTGCCCTATACACTTCCACCCGTACAGGATAAATGCGACCTCCTTGCGGCAGACATCGGGGACATCATCGCGCGCGTACAAAATGACAGCGAGAGCAAACTCTTTCAATCCCTCATCGGTGCCGTCCTTGGCTTCGGTCCGGTTTCTGCAAAGGAGATCTGCTTCCTCGCAGGTCTTACGCCGAACATTTGCGTCTCCGAACTGGACGCAGCGGACTTCGCCGAGATTTCCCACGCGCTTGGCGACCTGCGTACATGGATGAAGCAGCCCGCGCCCTCCCTTCGTCTGGACGAGAGCGGCAAGGTTACGGCGATGGCAGCGTTCCCCCTCAGTGAACTTCCCAATACTCAGTGCCTCTCATATTCCACGCTCAGCGCGCTCATGATCGATGCAGACAAGCGGCTCGGCAGCTACGTCATTCCCGACCGCGAGCGCTTTCGCCGCCTTGTACGCACGGAACTTTCACGCGCGCGTGAGAAATATGACAAGCTCGGCGCAGAGATCGTCGCCGCCGAAAACGCCGAGGAGCAGAAGATCTACGCCGACAACTTGATGACCTATCAGTATCAGTACAGTGACCACGCCGACGACGAGATCACCGTCCCGAACATCTACAGCGAGACAGGCGAAACAATGACGATTCCGCTCGATCGCCGCATCGGCATCATCGCAAATATGCAGGCGTACTACAAGAAATACGACAAGCTGAAGCGTGCCCAACAGCTGCTCGCCGTCCAACAGGAGCACTGCATGGCGAACATCCGCCACCTTGAGAGCATCGAGGCATCCCTCGACTCCTCCACACGGCTCGCCGAGATTGCCGAGATCCAGGACGAACTCATCACCTCGGGCTATCTCCACGAGAAACTCCCGAAGCGCAGCAAGGATCGCCGTGCGCGCCCCTTCTCCTTCACCGCGCCCGACGGCGCTGTCATTCTCGTCGGCAAGAACAACACGCAGAACGATGCGCTGACATTCAAGACCGCCGCACCGACGGACATCTGGCTGCACGTCCGCGACATCCCGGGCTCGCACGTCATCCTGCGGACGAACGGGGATGCTCCGAGCGAAGCGTCTCTCCACCTCGCGGCGCAGATCGCAGCGCATTTCAGCAAGGCGCGCGGCTCCTCCACCGTCCCCGTCGACTACACCGCCGTCCGCTTCGTCAAGAAGCCCTCGGGCGCCGTCCCTGGCTTTGTCCGCTTCATCAACGAGAAAACACTCTTTGTCACGGAGGATGAGGAGGAACTTGCCCCGATACTTGCACAAGGGAAGCGCTGATAAAATGAGGTATGCCAGATTGGCGTAGATTTTTTGTCCGATTGAGGCAGCAAACCGGACGCATAGCCAAAGCTATGTGGAGGATTTGCGGGCGGAAAGCGGGCGAAAAAGATGCGTCAAGATGGTCGTGCCGAATTTATCAGTGCTTCCCAAGATCCGAACGTGGGATAATCTGCACAACAAAAGGCTGTCTTAAGGAATCATCTGATCCCAAGGCAGCCTTATTTCGTGTACGCTCTTACTGAACCGTTATGCCGTGCTTCCGTGCGAGTGCCCGTACGTCCTCCTCCGAAAGCTCCTCCATTTCCTCATTACTCAGCTTGTTATTCATATAACTCAAACTTCGCAGATAAATAACGTACTGTAAGCCTTGAAACATCTAGCTTT